>CAYOWY010000188.1:0-3146 GCA_964407805.1 uncultured bacterium
GGTGCATGATATCCCAGTTTATTCTTATGTAAGGACTGCTTGCCATTTTGACCGCAGCGGCGGCGGTATCCGCTCTTGAAAAAAAATCATGGGTTTCAAGGCATACATAAATCCTATTTTTCTCTGCATGTCTCTTCAGTTCGCAGAGCGCTCCCCCCGTTATTTCAACCGCCTCTTCAAAGGAGATTACCTTGTCCGGCACTCCGCCGAATACCCTTATGCGGGGACAGCCGGTGTCGGCGGCAAGGTCTATGAACTGCTTTGTCAGCGATATGTGTTCAAGCCGCTTTTTCTTATCGGTGAAGCAGTATCTCAGAGACGTGGCTATGCAGGCGCACTCTATGCCGCTGTTCTTGAACAGTTTCACTATTTCCCTGCGCTCGGCATTGCCTGCTTCAAGTTCAATGCCGTGCTTGTGCTTTAATTGCGTCCGCGGTTCTACGCCGTCATAGCCGTATTTTTTTGCGATGTCCAGCATCTCCTGCAGGCTTGACTGCGGAGTTGTGAAGCTCATAAAGGCAAATTTCATTTTTATCCCCTTTTGCCGAAAATTTCGGTTCCGATGCGTATGACATTTGCTCCTTCTTCCACTGCTATTCTCCACGTACCGCTCATGCCCATTGAAAGATATTTCAGTTCAGTGTTAGGAAGATTTTGTCCCTTAAGTGTTTCAAATAACTCCTTTGTCAGCCGCAGATATGGGCGTATGTCTTCAGGGGTGTCAACCAGCGGCCCCATCGTCATAAGCCCTTCCACCCGCATATTCTGCAACCGGGAGATATTGTAGAGCAGTTGAGCGGCGTTCTCCGGCAATACGCCTGATTTTTGCGCCTCCCTGCCGCTATTAATTTCCAGCAGAACGGGAAATATGGAGTTTTTCTTTCCTGCAACGCGGTTAATCTCTTTTGCCAGCCGAACGTTGTCAACCGTTTCAATGCAGTCAAATATTTCCAGCGCTTTATCCGCTTTGTTCCTCTGCAAATGGCCGAGCATATGCCACTTAACTCTCTTGCCGAGTGTCTGGAACTTAAGTCCGGCCTCCTGAACGTAGTTTTCTCCTATTACCCGGATGCCGGCTTCAACCGCTTCCTGTATTTCTTCCGCACTTCTCGTTTTGGTTGCGGCGACTAAAACAATTTCCTCCGGCAGTTCTTTGAGAATTGCACGGACGTTTTCAGTTATCTCTCCCATTTGAAAGCCTTTTCATATTATTATACAATTTATCGGAGTAAAAATATAGGGAAAGAGAGCGGTAACTGACTTTGTAGCGGTGCAATTCATTGCACGGTTTTTTATGGCTGGTTTCAGATACGGGGTAAAGGAGGGGCAATGTATTCAATAGGACTGGATTTCGGGACAAATTCCGTTAGAAGCGTTATCCTTGACCTTGAAAAGGGTACGGAAACAGCCGAAGCGGTATGCGGATATCCTTCAGGACTGGACGGTATCATCCTTGATGAGAAAAATCCGCATCTTGCCCGCCAGAACCCCTATGACTACCATATATCTCTTGAAAAGGCAGTCAGGGCCGCCCTGAAAAAGGCCAAAAAAGATAGAAAGTTCAGTCCTTGCAAGGTTGCAGGCATAGGAGTTGATACTACCGGAAGCACCCCCATACCCGTGGACGGAAATCTAGTACCCTTGTCGTTCCATCCGCAGTTCAGGAACAATAAGAATGCCATGGCGTATCTATGGAAGGACCACACGTCCGCGGATGAAGCGGAGGAGATTACAGAACTTGCCAGGAAAATTCGGCCTGAATATCTTGCGAATATAGGCGGGACTTATTCCTCGGAGTGGTTCTTTTCCAAATTTCTGCATCTGGCAAGGACAGACAGGAAGGTTTTCAATGCCGCGGCGAGTTTCGTGGAGCACTGCGATTATATGCCGGCGGTGTTGAGCGGCAAGAAAAGTCCGGAGGAAGTCGTAAGAGGCGTTTGCTCCGCAGGCCACAAGGCCATGTACGGTGCAAAATGGGGAGGGCTTCCGGATGAAAAGTTTCTGTCCTCGCTGGACAGTTCTTTCAAAGGGGTAAGGAACAAGCTGTACAAGAAGGCATATCCTGCCGGACACACGGCCGGGTTTTTATGCAGGGAATGGGCTAAGACACTTGGCCTGCCCGAAGGGGTTCCGGTCAGCGTAGGCGCTTTTGACGCGCACATGGGAGCGGTGGGCGCCGGCATAGAGCCGGGCGTCCTTGTGAAGATTATCGGAACATCCACCTGTGACATGACAGTCTATCCGGGCAGTAAAATCAGGGAAGTGCCCGGCATATGCGGAAGCGTCCCGGACTCTATTATACCCGGCTTCATAGGCATGGAAGCAGGACAGTCGGCTGTGGGAGACATCTTCTACTGGTTCATCAACAAATTTCTGTCATCGCGGGAAGGGGGCCTGCACAATAAATATGCCTTGCTCGCATCAAAAATGAAACCCGGGCAGTCCGGACTCCTTGCCCTTGACTGGCACAACGGTAACAGGAACGTTCTTGTTGATCCCAAGCTGACCGGGCTCATCCTCGGCTTTACGCTCAATACAAGGCCGGAAGAGGTTTACAGGTCTTTGATTGAAGCCACGGGTTTTGGAGCGAGGGTTATAATTGAAAGGATGGAAGAACACGGCGTTGACATTAAGGAGATAGTTGCGACGGGAGGCATACCGGATAAAAACCCGCTCCTGATGCAGATATACGCGGACATTACCGGCAGGACTCTGAAGATTGCGGCTTCCGGCCAGACCTGCGCGGTCGGCGCCGCCGTTTTTGGCGCCATCGCGGCGGGAAAGGATAAAGGCGGGTTTAAGGATGTCGCAGAAGCGCGCAGGAAGATATGCCGTTTCAAGAAGGTTGTTTACAGGACAGAAAAGAAGAATAAAACAGTATATGACAGAATTTACCGCCTTTACAGGGAAGTTCATGACTCTTTCGGCGTAAAGGCTGTCAATAAAAATCTTTATCACGTAATGAAAGGACTCTTAAAAATACAAAATGAAAACTCTTAAAAAGGAAGTATGGCAGGCAAACCTTTCTCTCCATAAAAACGGCCTTGTATATGGAACACAGGGTAATGTGAGCGGAATAGACAGGAAGACAGGCAGGGTATGGATAAAGCCGAGCGGGGTTGCCTATGAACAGCTCAAGGAAAACA
>CAYOWY010000189.1:0-3126 GCA_964407805.1 uncultured bacterium
TGATTACTTTCTGGAACTCCTCGCATGTAGGAGTGGGACACACATCCGAGTGGCGGAGGTGGAACAACAACTTTTTCCAAATAGACACCGGACAGACCGTTCTGCGCCACTTTTCTTATGCGATACCGCTTGTCATGAAAAAACTTACCCGCTTCAGTCCGGTGCTCTTGAATACTAAAGTGGATTTCGCCGACGGCGTGGCAGTCCTTCAGCCCAGCGCTTCATCCATCGGCGCCTGGCCTCAGTGGACGGTACCGAAAGAAGGACGGAAGGTTCTGGAAATTCTTTTTGATAACGGTTACACGCCTCTGGTAATCCCTGAGGAACTGCTGCTTGACGGTACGGCATCCCTTGACGGATTCAGGTTCATGGTGATTCCATACGGCATTAACATGCAGGAAGAGTTATCTGACATGCTGTTTCAATGGGTGGAAAAAGGCGGACACATAGTTGCCCTCGGACCGCCGGGAATAAGGGACGAGTTTGGAAAGTCAACTGCCGCAGGCCTTGCATCTTCTGTCTTTACGGATGTTGCTTTCAACTATGCAGACGGGAAATACTTCGGCTCAAAAGACGATAACGAGTGGCGGTGGGAAACGGAGAAAAAGTCCATCTCATCCAAGGTTACGGCGGATGCGGTGACAAAAGGACAGGGACGGGGCAAGGTCACGGTCTTTTTGGAAAATCTTAATATTGACGCACTTACGCCGCGCCTCATGGAACTTGTCAACAAGGCCGTTCCGCTGAAGTTTGTTTCTGCAGACTCGCCTGATGCGGAGATTGTCGTCCGAAAAGGCGCCGGAAAAAGGTACATCTGCGTACTGAACCGCAATATGCAGGAGAAAAAAACCTTTGCACTGACAGTTTCTCTGTCTCTGGATAAGGCGTTAGACATGGATGCGGGCTGTGCAATCCCCGTCCGCAGGGAATCCGGCTGCACAAAATTTTCAGTGCCTCTCGCACCCGGGGAATTTACCTTTATCCAAATAGACGAAGGCAATTGACAGAAACGATAGTTGTCATAAAAACAGGCTGTGCAGGACAGAAAAAAAGGAGAATCGATGAAGAGAACGGGAAGGGGACGCGGATGCGATAAGATACTGACATTTTTGCTGATTTTGATGCTTGCGCCCTGTATGCCGGGAGCCGAAGAGAAGGACGGACAGGCAGCGGGTACGCCTAATGTCCTTAAAAACGGCAGTTTCGAGGAAAAATCGGACAAGCCTCCAAGGGGTGTAGCACGCTATTTTGCCGAGGGATGGACGGTATACTTGAACGACGGGGCAGACAAATGCGGCGCCGAATTGTCGGAAGATGCGTATGACGGCAAATATTCCATGAAACTCATCGGGAAGGAGCCGGTCGCGTTTGTTTCCGCCCAGCAGCAAATCGAGGCGTCTCCGGGGCAGGAGATTACGACAAGCGTTTATGTAAAAGGGACTGCGGGCGCCAAGGCGTATATGCGGTTCTACCTGCTTGATTCCGAGGGCAATCGCATGAAAAAATATTTCATGCCGGGCGGCAGCGTAAATGAAAACTGGCGGAAAATGAATACGAAATTTACCGTTCCCGAAGGTGTTACGGGAATTATAGCCGCAGTTCAAACGCTCGGCAACAAGATGCCGGTTGAGGTGTATTTTGACAAATTCGAGGTAAACGTGGACAGCGGCACCATGCTGGAGAACAAATTTCTCAGGATTCAGATTAATCCGCTGGTAGGGGGATGCATCGACAGTTTCGTGCTGAAGGAAAAAGGATTTGATTTCACCATGCCAAACCTTCCGGTTTCAACGGGCGGCATGTGTTTGGATATCCTGCCAGGCAACAGGTATCCCGGGCTTGTCAGGCATGAAAATTACGCCGCGGAAGTTCTGCATCCTTACGGAAAAGTCAGGGTTTCCAGAACGGTTCATGCTGAAGAACTCCGCGGGCTTAAGGTCATAAAAACCTTTCTTCTGGAAGAAAACACTTTTTTTTTAAAAATCAATGTTGAACTTCTCAACAGCGGGGACAGGAGCCTTGAATTTGAATATCGTATTCAGAACTGTATCCGGCCCGAAGACGGGACTCTCACCTGGCCTACCGCGGACTGGCTGCAGGCATTCCGCAAAACCCCTCAGGCCGTTCAATCTACAAACTCCATAATCACGGAAAACATGCGTTCCGGCTGGAGCGCGAAAACCTACGGCGATTCCCGGACTATCCTGTTGTTTAAGTTTCCGATTAAACAGGTTTATCAGGGCTACAGCTGGCTGAGCGAAAAACTGGATTCCATAGAATGGTATTACCGAAAAATCAAACTTGAACCGGGGGAAATTTGGACAACGCAATATTCCATAGGCACGCTGCCTGCCTCTGAAGAACTCTATAAGGGTGAGATGAAAGATGACAGCATTGTCTATGTCGAAGGAGTCGAACTGCCGGAACCGCAAAGCAGGCGCGAACTGCCGGAAATAATGCAGGGATATTTCCCGTTTGGCGGGGAAGCGCCCGCGCTGGTTACTGCGGCTTCGGCCGGCAGTGATTCCATGCAGTTGCGTTATGTCACCCAGCGCGGCATGCGTGATATGGCATACAACTATTTCAACCTTTACTATTCTTCGCGCATGATGCAGGCTGGGTATCAACGGGAACTTATAGACGAAAACGGCAAAGCGCTGCATGGAGAACTTGCGCGCAAGTACGATATGATGCTGGCTCCCAACCACCTTCTTTATAACCGAAGCGATATAGATGTAGAGGAGTACCGCCCGAGGCTGGATAAACAAATAGAATTTTATTATACCCCTGAAACCCTTCAGTTTATCAGGGATTATCATGACAGGATATTCTGTTATTTTACAGCCGATGAGACCCAGGCGCAGAATATAGCGTGTATGCTCGAAGCGCACGATACCCTGAATAAGATTGACCCAGGCCGGGCGTATTTTCCATATCTTAACATTCACGCCCATGAATACATTCCTTATGTATCTGTATTTCTAGGCGACTGGTATCCAATCAAGAGGCAGGGCTACGGAGAACGGGACCCGTGGAGTACGGCGCGTGTCGTGAAAGAAGCAGTGAAAAAAGCCGGCGATGCGCCGCCGGTATGGTTTATGCCGCAGGGATTCGGGTATCATCACA
>CAYOWY010000190.1:0-3125 GCA_964407805.1 uncultured bacterium
GGGATTCATCTCGCGTTTTTAAAAAGGAAAAACAATGGATAAAAAAAATATATGCCTTGCTGCAGCCGAAGCCGTTCCGTTCATAAAAGCGGGCGGCATGGCCGACGTAGTGGGCTCGTTATACAAGTATCTTAAGGGGAAACATAACGTCCATCTCTTCATTCCATTGTACAAACAGATAAAGAAAGCACATAAAACCGAAGAAATTTCGCAGTTTGACGTTGTCTTTTCCGAAAACAGAAGAGAGAAATGCATCCTTGAAAAGAGCGTGGAATTTCCTGGCATATATTTCATAGACAATCCGGATTATTTCAGAAGAGACGGAATATACGGATACGAAGGAAAGGGATACTCTGATAACGCCGAAAGATTTTCGTTTTTTTCAAAAGGAGTGCTTGAGGCGGCAAAATTCCTGAAAATTGATGCGGATATATTCCACTGCCACGACTGGCACGCGGCGCTTCTGCCACTTTACCTTAAAACAGACTACAGAAATATATTCCCCCGCGCAAAAACTCTTTTCACGATACATAACCTTGGATACCAGGGGGTTTTCAACGCCGATATTTTCCCCCTGCTCGGACTGCCGTGGCATTATTTCCAGATGGAAGAGCTTGAATTCTATGGAAACGTGAACCTCATGAAGGCGGGGATAATACACTCCGATATGATAAATACTGTCAGCCCAAAATATGCAAAAGAAATACTTGCACCGGAATACGGGAACAGCCTTGACGGACTTTTGAGAAAACATCAGAACAAGCTGAAAGGCATAATAAACGGGATAGACTATCAGATATGGAACCCTTCATTTGACGGATTCATATTCAAAAAATACAGAACATTCAAAAGCAAATCGGAGAATAAAACCGCCCTGCAGAAAAAGCTCGGACTGCAGGAAGGAAAAGAAACACCCCTTTTCGGAATGGTGGCGCGCCTCGCCGAGCAGAAAGGGATTGACGAGCTGTCCGCGATAATGGGCAACATGCTCTCCATGAACCTGCAGGTGGTCATTCTCGGAGACGGAGAACCGGAATACAGGGACATATTGACACGCTGGGCGGGAAAATTTCCCAGGAAAATATCCGTCACTTTCGGATTCAACGACCATCTGGCGCATCAAATATACGCGGGAAGCGATTTTTTCCTTATGCCTTCGAAATTTGAACCCTGCGGCCTGGGGCAGTTGATAAGTTTTAAATACGGAACAATCCCCATTGTCAGGAACGTCGGAGGACTTGCAGATACCGTAACTAATTATGATTTTGCTTCGGGAGAAGGTACAGGGTTTGCCTTTGAGGGTGGAAGCAGGGAACTTATGAAAAGCATTGAGTCGGCGTTAAAATTATACGGGGATGAGAAACGCATGGAAAAATGCGTAAATTCCTTAATGAAGCTTGACTTTTCGTGGAAATCATCGGTAAGCGAATATCTTAAGATTTACGGGCAGATGGCAGAATCATGATGTATTTATCAATTCTCTGGCACATGCATCAACCTTACTACGCAGATGTCAACAACGGGGTAATAGACACCCCAACCCTGATATTCCGCACTCTTTTCAACTATTATCCCATGGCTGTCCTTTCAGGGAAAAACCCCGGAATTAAACTGAATTTCAATCTCACGCCGGTGCTGCTTACCCAGATAGAAGGCATCGTATCAGGGAAAATGAAGGACAGATTCCTGGCGCTGCTTGAAGAGGGAAATTCCGCCTCAAGAGAAGAACTTCTGAATTTTATTGACGGCCTTCCCGCGCAAATACTGAAAAAGCACAAGCTTATCGGCATCCTTAGGGGTAAAGCCGAAGAAAACTCCTGTTCGCATCAGGATCTGTTCGACCTTAAAATATACATGCATCTGGCAAGTTTTCACCCGGCTGTTATTGACTCGGAAATTAATGAACTCCTCAAAAAAGGAAGGAATTTTGGCGAGAGAGACAGAAAACTCCTCTATGAAAAAGAAACAAGGATACTTTCGGAGGTTATTTCCCTTTACGCAAAACTAATGGATGCCGGGCAGATAGAGCTAAGCACCAGTCCAATGATGCACCCTATCATGCCCCTGCTCTGCAGTACCGATACCGCAAGAAAAACTAAGACTTCATTGAGCATCCCGGAGGGAATTTTTTCATATCCGCAGGATGCCCGCCGGCAATTGATTGAAGGTCTAAAAACGCATGAACGACTATTCAAAAAACCTCCCTCGGGCATATGGCCTTCCGAAGGCGGTCTTAGCGATGAAGTGCTGGAGTTATTTTCAGAACATGGTATTTTGTGGACGGCAACAGACGAACATCTGCTTGAAGAAACCCTTTCACACCCCCTGTTTCACAACGAGCATTACAGCATATGGGATTTCCGGAGCGGTCCGTCCATTTTCTTCAGGGACCATTATATCTCCGACATGATAGGTTTTGCCTATCAGAAAACGGGCGAAGAAAATGCAGCCGCAGATTTAGCGGAAAGGTTGAACGGCATCCATACGGGTATGGACAACCGCCTGCTTACGATTATACTGGACGGAGAAAACCCATGGGACTTTTATCCCGAATTCGGGGGGAATTTTCTTGCAAATTTCTACAAATTCCTGTCTGACAGCGATAAAATCAGAACGGTCACTTTTTCAGAAGCGCTCAAAACGGATATATGCCGCCGGCGCCTTGACCACATTTCTCCCGGAAGCTGGATGGGTGTTAACTTTGACAACTGGATAGGCAGGGAGCCTGCAAACAAGGCATGGTCCATACTTAAACAGGCGCGTGCTGCGGCTGAAGAAAAAGAGGGAGTATTGCCGGAAGTCGCGAGAGACACACTTGCGCAGTCTATTATGCTCGCCGAATCCAGCGACTGGTTCTGGTGGTACAGTCTGCCTGCGGATAGAAAAATCAAGATGCGTTTCGATGCGTATTTCAGAAACAGCATACGGAAAATTTATGAAACGGCCGGATTGGAAATTCCCCAGTTTCTGAATCTTCCTGTTGAGGAATACACATACGAGGATATAATCCCTTACATAAAACCGGTAATTGACGGCAAAATAACTCACTTTTACGAGTGGCATGATGCGGTGGAAATTGACCCTTCAGGACTGTGGGCGACATTCAGGCCGGTTGATATACCGGT
>CAYOWY010000191.1:0-3117 GCA_964407805.1 uncultured bacterium
TAATATCACTCTATACAGGCAGGAAGATTAACGGGTTTGAATATACGATTCAGGATATATGCGACGTAATAAGGATGACGCTTGATATGTGTTTCCTACCAAGGGCTCCAAGGGGCACGGAAAGATGGACAAACGAAGACGGAGCCGTTATCCAGAATGACAATTGGACGCAATGGGTGGTCAATCCCCCGGATATTGACGAAAAGAAGCTGAAAGAAAGATATCTAAACAATATCAATGAATTGAAGAAAAAGAAGATTGATAAAGACGTCGAAAGGAATAACTACAGGGAGAATATTCTGAATACGCAGAAAATGATAGGCGATGATACCGTCATCTGCGCGTATCCGATAACCGTAGGGATATGCGGCTGCTGGGACCACGGAATCATAGAACCGTTCACGTACCTTTACTACAGCGAACCGGAGATTGTATCCGAATATCTGGCGCTAAAGACTGAAAAGGCGATAGAGCGGATTCACTGCATTGCAGATGTTTCTCTTTCTCCCGTTATCCTGATTCCCGACGATTTGGCATCCAAGATAGGGCCTGTATTTTCTCCGACATTCCTTAAAAAGGAGTTTTTTCCTCTTCTGACAAAACATGTGGCCGCATGGAAAAGCCACGGAATAAAAGTTCTTTTCCATTCGGACGGCAACTGGAAGATTCTCATTGATGATTTTCTGAAATGCGGGGTGGACGGGTTCTACTGCCTTGAGCCGGCGGCAGGCATGGACATTATTGAACTTAAGAAACGGTATCCGCAGGCAGTCTGGGCCGGCGGTTTAGACGGTGTAGACCTTATGGAAAGGGGTACTCCCAATGCAGTCAGAAAAGAGGTCCGCAGGCAGATAGAGGAGACGGATGCTCTGAATGCCGGCGGTGTCTTCCTGGCGACCTCAAGCGAAATCAATCCCATGATAAAAGCGGAGAACTACAAAGCGATGATAGATGAAGGACGTTCAATCTATAACAGGAGCTTCAAATGAAGATAAATAAAAATATATTCCCGGCAGGCTTCAGATGGGGCACGGCAACCTCAGCGTACCAGATAGAGGGAGCATGGAACGAGGACGGCAAGGGCGAGAGCAACTGGGACAGGTGGGCGCATACCCCGGGCAAGATAAAAGGCGGAGGTACGGGAGACGTTGCTGTTGATCACTACCACAGATGGAGAGAGGACGTGGAATTGATGAAAAAGCTGAAGCTCAACTCGTACCGCTTTTCAATAGCATGGTCGCGCGTACAGCCGGACGGCAGGGGCGTGCTCAACCCGAAAGGAGTTTCTTTTTACGACAAGCTCATAGACGCCCTGCTTGAATCGGGGATAGAGCCGTTCGTAACTCTCTGCCACTACGACATACCGCAGGCTCTTGAAGACAAGGGCGGCTGGGTGAACAGGGAGATGACGGACTGGTTTGCCGAATATGCCGGCAGAATGGCACACCTTTTCGGAAGCCGTGTAACAAAATGGATGACCATCAACGAACCAATATGCATCGCAAAGGGGCATTATGGCGCAACCATTGAACCTCCGGGGCTGGGAGACCCGCAGGCGGGAGCAGACGCCGCACACCATCTCATGCTGGGACATGCGAAAGCGCAGAGAGCCATAAAAGCGTGCTCTGAAAAACATCAGGTTGCGCTGGTCAACTGCATCTTTCCCTCTGAACCGTATACGGGACCGGTTAAATCCGATACGGACGGCTTCGCCCGCATGAGCGGGGATCCCTCCGGCGTTCATAAAGGGGAAGAACCGGTCACCCCCGAAGATATAATCAACGCGGCATACCTGCAGGACGGATATACTAACCGCTGGTGGATGGAACCTCCTTTTACAGGACGGTATCCGCAGGACGTCTGGGAACACATGGAATACCATCCCCCCGTTATGGAGGGGGATATGGATATAATAAAAACAAAACCGGACTTTCTCGCAGTGAACTATTACACCCGCTACCTGGTTACAGCGGTGCGCACTGGAGGCAAGCTGTCGTGGAAAGGCATTCCGGCGAAGGAACGGGGAAATCCCTGCAGTTCAATGGGATGGGAGGTATATCCCGAGGGACTTTACAATACACTGCTCAGATTTAAAAAGGAATATGCCGGCACGCCCATATATATCACGGAAAACGGATTTGCTTTTAACGATACTGTCAAGGCAGACGGAACTATAGCAGATGATTACCGGATAGATTATCTGCGTAATCACATTGACGTATGCGGCAGGGCTCTGGCACAGGGTGTTGACCTTAAAGGATATTTCGTATGGTCTCTTATGGATAACCTTGAATGGGAGATGGGATGGGGGTCGTGTTTCGGACTTGTGCGTTTTGACCATAAAACATTGAACCGCACGGTTAAAAAGAGCGGCTGGTGGTACAGGGATTTCATTGCGTCTGCAACAAAGTAATTTTTAGTGCTTGTCATTGCGAGGTGAAACCGAAGCAATCTCAATTAAAAGGCTGGGATTGCCGCGGCAAAAAACGCCTCGCAATGACAAAACAAACAGGGGGATAAAATGGGAGAGAGACTTGCAATGCACGGAGGGAAGAAGGCGGTGCCTGAAAACGTTAAAAAGGTAAAATGGCCTGTTATAACGGAGGAAGATAAACAGGCGGTAATGGGCGTGCTTGAACGCGGGGTGCTGTTCGGTCCTTACGCACCAGAGGTTGTCGGTTTGCAGGAGGAGTTTGCAAAGTACGTCGGGACAAAGTACTGTATCGCGACAAATTCAGGAACCGCCGCACTGCACATGGCAGTCGCCGCGGCCGATATAGGACCCGGGGACGAGGTGATAACAACCGCATTTTCATTCCTCGCCTCGGCAACATGCATCCTGCACCACAACGCCCTGCCGGTATTCGTGGACATAGACCCGGTGACTTTTAACATTGACGTAAACAAGATAGAGGAGAAGATAACTGAAAAAACAAAGGCAATTATCCCGGTGCACATCCACGGACTGCCCTGCGACATGGACAGGATAATGGAAATCGCCAGGAAACATAAGCTGGTCGTGATTGAAGACGCGTGCCAGTCGCACGGCGCCCTGTATAAGGGAAAAAAGACCGGGTCCATGGGCGAGATGGGGACGTTCAGCCTGAATTCCACCAA
>CAYOWY010000192.1:0-3090 GCA_964407805.1 uncultured bacterium
ACCCTTGTTTTTGAAGAAATGAGTTTTTCAATCATAAATTGCCTCTGTATACATTTTTTAGTCAATTATATACATTTTGTAGTCAACTGTCAAATTTTCCCTGCAATATCCAAGACGCACGGGAAGATAAAATTTACCACGTTTCAAAACCGTGCGACTTGTCCCTTTCTGCGGGATGAATCGCACCGCTACAATTATGGATTCCTGCTAACTATCCGCAGGAATGACAAAAAAGTCAAAGCGTACCGTTATGATTTGTTAAAATGCAGGATTGCAGCGGCTACTTCAAGGGCGCGGCGGGTTTCTTTTACATCGTGGACTCTGAATATTGATGCACCTTTTGAATATGCGAGCACCGCAGAGGCAAGAGAGCCTTCCAGCCTTTCTTCGGCAGGAAGTTCTTTCAGGATTTTGCCGATAAAGAATTTTCTGGAAGTGCCGACCATTACCGGCCTCCCAAAACCTTTAAACCGGTCAAGGCTTTTCAGCAGGGAAAGATTATCTTCCAGCCGCTTCCCGAACCCGATGCCAGGGTCAACGGCGACGTTCTGCGGATTGATTCCGCCATCGGCCATCCGCTTCAGTTTCTCATCCATAAAACCGCAAATTTCGTAGACGGCATCCTTGTAAAAAGGCGCTTTCTGCATATCGGCGGGCGTACCCTGCATATGCATCAGCACGTATCCGCATCCGGAATTCTTCACCACATCAAAAAGGTTTCCGTCCATGGAAAATGCGGAGATATCGTTGATTATTGACGCACCCGCTTCAATCGCTTTTTCCGCAACCTTGCTCTTGTATGTATCGCAGGATATAAGGACATCCGTTTCTTCGGAAAACAGTTTTATGAGCGGAACCACTCTGCTTATCTCTTCTTCTGCGGAAATCTTTTCACTTCCGGGACGTGTTGACTCCCCGCCTATGTCTATGATTCCCGCTCCTTCTTCCGCCATCTCCCGCGCCCGTTCCGCCGCCTTTTCAAAATCGGGATATCTTGAGCCGGAATAAAAGGAATCCGGCGTAACGTTGAGTATCCCCATCAACACAAATCTCTCAATCCTCAATTCTTTTTCTTTTGCACGCCAGGCATTCATAGTGACTTATCCGCCATAGGGCAGGTCTGCGATATTTGCTTCGGCAACCCTTAAAACATTGCCGCCGATAATCTTCCGGATGTCGGAATCCGAATATCCTCTCTGAACCAGCCCCACCGTAAAGAGAGGCCAGTTTGTCCACTCAAGTGTCGGGGCGGATTTCTCAAACTGTTTTAAGGTTCTTGCGGAAACTTTGATTTCCGGCCACAGGTATTCCCAGACAGGTTTCATTTGAGGGAAATTGAAATCAGGAATCTTCTTCTCCGGGCCGCGCACACCGTAACAAACGCGGTCGGTGCCTATCGCAACGTGGTCCGCACCGAACTTTTTTGCGGCATAGTCAATGTGATTGATAAGGGCTTTTATTCCGCCGTCCTGCCCGAGAAACCTCTCGTAACAACAGATACCGACATATCCCCCGCTTTCCACTATGGATTTTATCACCTCGTCGGTTTTGCACCTGTAGTGCATATTGAGAGAAGCGCAGGCAGAGTGGCTTGCAACTACGGGTTTTGAAGAAAACTCCGCCGCCTGTTTGCTTGTTTCCCATCCGGAATGCGCTATGTCGACGATGACGCCAACCCTGTTCATTTCCTTAACCGCCGCCCTGCCGAAATCGCTCAACCCGGCATCAAAACTTTCTCCGCAGCCGTCGCCGAGCATATTCCTGCGGTTGTATGTAAGATGCATCATCCTTATTCCCATCTGGAAGAAAAGATGTATGAAATCCAGCTCGTTTCCCGGCGCTTCCCATCTCTGGACGAGAGGAACCCCGTTTGCGGAAAAATAAAGGCAGTGTTTGTTATCTTTTTTTGCGGTCCTGATATCCTGCGGAGACGCCGCTTTGACAACGAATTCCTTCCGGAAATCTGTTATAAGAGTATATCTCGCAAGCCTTCTAATGATACGCAGGGGGTCCTGGCTCTCCTCCCCCGCATTCTGGAAAATGCAGGTAACCCCCGAGGATTCCCATGCATCCAGATAGTCTTTCCACGCCTGTTCGTCAGAGATATTTATTACCTGCCCCATTTCTTCCTGAAAATCTATCAGTTCCCGCGCTGATGCACCTTCCTTCAATTTCCGTTTAAGGGTGTCCAGAATATCCAGAGCGCTTTTGCGGGACGGACGGGCATAAATCCCCAGCCCATAGGCATCAATGACTATGGACTCGGCATGCAATTTAAGGCCGTGCTCAATCTGTTTTTTGGTCGGCTTCAGAGTGGAAATACCGGCATCCCATGCTTCGCCGTTCGTTTTGCGTTTCATAATCATTTACCTGTTTTTTTTCAGGAGTGTTTTTCTGTAGTCCTCCGCTTCAAGATTCTCCACTTCTTCAATCTCGCGGAGGTTAAGGCACTTGAGATTGCCGGCAATTTTTCCCACGAATATCGTCTTTGCCGTTTCCTCTACGAGCCAGCTTCTTGCGAACGCTTCTTTTAACGTTTCTCCTATACATACGGCTCCGTGATTTTTCAGAAGAACACTGTTATATTTCTTTATTTTTGCCACGACGGTCTTTCTTATCATCTCTCCGCCGGGCACAACGTATTCAATCACGGGTAATTCTCTCCCAAGCATAGCCACGTAATCTGGGAAAACAGGCTTGAACTTGACTCCGGCGGATATTAACCCAACGGTTATCGGCGGATGGGTATGGATAACCGCTCTTATCTCTTCTCTTTCAAGATATATGCCCAGATGCATTGACGTCTCGCAGGTAGGCCTCAAGTCCCCGCAGACCTTCCCCGTATTGAGGTTTACCTTAACCCAGTCCTTCTCCTCTATCTCATCCAGGAAAAAGCCGCTCGGGGAAAGGAAAACATGCTCCCCTTCCCTTGCGCTTATGTTTCCGCCGGGTCCGGCAACTAAACCTTTCTCCACAAGTTTTTTGCCGTACAAACTTAACTGCTCTCTTATTTTCTTCTCCATCTTTTTTTGCCTTTCGTGCAATAAATCGCACCGCTACATTGTCGGATAAATCCGACCGCTACAATAT
>CAYOWY010000193.1:0-3057 GCA_964407805.1 uncultured bacterium
GCCGCAGGAAACAGTTATTCGGTAACCTTCGTACCGCATCTTGTTCCTTACAACCAGGGGATACTGTCCACCTGCTACGTGAACCTTAAAAAGAAAATTTCCGCGCAGGAGCTTCAGAAGATTTACGAAGAAACCTATTCAAATGAACCCTTTGTCAGGGTGATGAATTACGGAGTTTCACCCGCGGTAAAAAATATCGTTGATACTAACTTCTGCGACATAGGCATAAAACTTGTTGACGATAAGATGCTGGTTGTGGTATCCGCAATAGATAACCTTGTAAAAGGCGCTGCGGGACAGGCCGTTCAGAATATGAATATCATGTTCGGCCTCAAAGAGACTCTCCCGTTCTTCTGATAATGCGGGAATCTTATATCCTACAAAAATGATGAGGACCATCTTCCTGGACCGTGACGGCGTAATCTCTATTTTTACACCCAACGACTGGATAAAAAGCTGGAGCGAATTCAGGTTCCTGCCGGGCGCCCTTGAAGGGCTGAAGAAATTTCACGACGCCAAATACAGGATTGTCGTCATATCAAACCAGGCGGGGGTAAACAAGGGAGTTTTTTCTCAAACCAACCTCAACCACCTGACGGAAAACATGAAGCTCCTGCTGAAAAAACACGGCATTGAACTGGCGAAGGTTTATTACTGCACTCATACGGCGGAGGAAAACTGCGGCTGCAGGAAACCGAAGCCCGGACTTTTTTACAGGGCGCAGGAGGAACTGGGAGATATAAACTTCGGCAAATCATTTTTTGTGGGAGATACGGAGATAGACGTGCAGGCAGGAAAAGCCGCAGGCGTGAAAACCATACTTGTTCTTTCGGGAAAAACGAGGGACGAGAAAGAGACCGAATCATGGACGTCAAAACCCGATTTTATAGTACAGGATTTGAGGGAAGCGGCGGAGATGGTAGGAAAGGAGGAAGATAACAAATGTATGACGTGATAATAATCGGAGGCGGTCCGGGGGGCTACCCCTGCGCCATAAGATGCGCACAGTACGGGCTGAAGGCCTGCCTCATAGAGGAAAAAGAGCTGGGCGGAATATGCCTGAATAAGGGCTGCATTCCGACAAAATCGCTTTTTGCAATGTCCGAAGAACTCGGCAGGTCAAGATACGGCTCAATAAAGAAAGAAACCTCCCTTACCGCAGGTTGGGAAGGCATTCTCAAGGAGATAAAGACCGACGTTATCCTGCGTTTGAGGACCGGCATAGGATTCCTGCTCAAACAAAACGGAATTGACTTCGTACAGGGGCGGGGAAAGATTACCGGGAAAAACAGCGTACAGACCGGGGACAGAGTCATCGAAGGAAAAAATATCGTGATAGCGACCGGCGGGACACCCTGCACTCCTGCAATCTGCCGCACGGATACAAGGACGCTTTCCAGCGACGATTTGTGGGACACGGCAAGCCTGCCGGAGAGCATAGCCATCGTAGGAGGCGGTGTTATCGGATGCGAGTTTGCTTCCATACTCAACAGTTTCGGAGTAAAAATCACGCTGTATGAGATGACAGACACTCTCCTGCCGGGCAAAGATACGGATATAGCAGGCACCCTGAAAAACTCCATGGTGAAGGCGGGGATACAGGTTTTCACGGGAAAGAAGATAGAGAGCATCGAAGCTATAAAGGAAGAGAAGATAATCGTTGCGGTCGGAAGAATGCCGAACCTTTCCGCAGCGGGAGATATCGGGCTGGAGACTGAAAACGGCGGGCTAAAGACCGGTGCGTCCATGAGGACAAGTATGGAAAACATCTATGCCGTCGGGGACGTCAACGGAAAATACCCGTATGCCTACATAGCCACCAAGGAAGGAGAGGTCGCCGCGGCAAATATTGCCGGCAGGGAGAATGCGGCAATGGACTATGAAGATATACCGGAGACTATCTTTGCAAAACCGGAGATAGGGCTTTGCGGCATGACCGAAAAACAGGCAAAAGACGCCGGCCGCAGTGTCAAAACCGGAAAATTCCCCTTCGCCGCCCTGGGAAAAGCGTATGCGGAGAAGCATACTGAAGGGTTCGTTAAGGTGGTTGCGGACGCCGGCACGGAGGAAATTCTCGGAATACACATCATAGGAAAGGGAGCAACTGAACTTGTTGCGTTCTCAACGCTCGCAATAAAGAACAAGCTCAAGATTGAATCGCTTGAAAAAATGCTTTACTGCCATCCGACATATGCGGAGGGCATAATGGAGGCGGCAGAAGACGTGAATAAGAAGAGTATCCACCTGCCGCCGACGAAGAGAGGTTAAGTTCCCGAATCAAGTCCAGTAAGCAAGCCCTTTCTATTTGCGGGAACCCATTATAAAGGATACCAGCTCACTGTAGTCTCTGAATGAAAAAGAGGCTGCGCTCTTAGGGTTTTCAGATGTAGTAAGATGAAGCGCGGCGTCCCAGCCGCATGAAACAGGACCGTTTATATCGTATTCTATCACATCCCCGACATAAAGCACGGGGCCTTTCGGAACTCCGCGCAAACTCATTGAATCAAGCGCTTTCTCAAATATGCGGCGGTCCGGTTTTTCTATACCCAGATCGCAGGAGCAGATAATTGTTTCAAAAAAGCCGGCCAGTCCAACTCCTGTCAAAACATTGCTCATCATTCTGCCGGTCAATGCGGTATTGGCAACAAGCCCCATGCGTACGCCGGCATTATGCAGTTCCAATAACGCCGCGCTGACTCCCTGATAGAGCCATGAACGATAACGGGGGCCGGCAATAGCATCGGCAAGAATAAGGGTCTCTTCTACGCTGCTTATATTAAAAAGCCTGTATAATTCCGCGGCAAGTATTTCAAAACTGTAGCCGGCGCCGTAACGTTTGGATAAATCTTTTTCCAGGCCATCAATCATTGCGGATAAATCCGGGGGCGGAACATGGCCGAACATTCTCATGGCCAAACCCGCGCGAAAAGCCCTTTTCCCTGCGACAGCGGCAGGCAAGGGAGCACCGCCAAAATCTTCAGCCTGCTTCTCTAAACTGAATATTGTTCCACCGCTGTCCCAGAAAACAAGAGGATATCTCATTTTATCTCCATCAGT
>CAYOWY010000194.1:0-3051 GCA_964407805.1 uncultured bacterium
TCACAAGAGGGTGCATCAAAGGTTGAAATTGCCACGCCCCAAAGAAACGGGGCTCGCAACGACAAAAAGCGTCGGTTCAGGGTAAAGGAGTTAGACATGGCTGAAAAGAAAGTAAAAGCGGTTGTAAAATTACAGATTCCGGCAGGACAGGCGAATCCCGCGCCGCCCGTGGGCCCGGCTCTCGGACAGCACGGGGTTAACATAATGGAGTTTTGCAAGGCTTTCAATGCCGACAGCAAAGGGAAAGAAGGCACCCTGCCTGTTATTTTGACTATTTATGAAGACCGCACCTTCAGATATATAATTAAAACTCCCCTTACTGCCGAGTTGATAAAGAAATCCATTAATATAGTAAAGGGTTCGGGCGTGCCTAACAGGGAGAAGGTCGGTAAGATTACCAGAAAGCAGGTTGAGGAAATTGCAAAAGTCAAGACAGCCGACCTTAACACAAAAGATATAAAAGCCGCCATGAAGATAGTGGAGGGTACGGCGAGAAGCATGGGCGTTGAGGTTGTCGATTAAAGGACAGAAAAATCAGGAACCCCTCACAGGAGGGTGTATCAAAGGTTGAGATTGCCACGCCCCAAAGAAACATGGCTCGCAACGACAAAAAACGTCGGTTCGGGGTGAAGGAGAAATAAAGTGAAAAAATCGGGCAGTAAAAAATACAGGGCGCTTTTAGAGGGGATTGAAAAGGGAAAGGTCTATAAGCTTGACGAGTCCATCGATAAGCTGAAGTCTTTTCACAAGAGCAAGTTTGACGAGACTGTTGACCTGGCAATCAGACTGGGCGTTGACGTCAAGAAACTTGCCCAGCCGGTAAGGAATTCTGTGGTTCTTCCGCACGGAGTCGGAAAGCCCGTAAGAGTCCTTGTTTTTGCCGCAGGAGAGGATGTTGATAAGGCAAAACAGGCGGGTGCCGATTATGTCGGAGGGCCTGAACTGGCGGAAAAAATAAAGGGAGGGTTTCTTGATTTTGACAGCGTTGTGGCGACTCCCGATATGATGAAGGTTGTTTCTCCCCTGGGAAAGGTTCTCGGACCCCGCGGACTTATGCCTAATCCCAAAAGCGGCACCGTAACAAAAGATATACAAAACATAATCGCCGAGCTTAAAAAAGGCCGGATAGATTTCAAGATGGATAAGGACGGCAATCTTCATATTCCCGTAGGTAAGATTTCATTTGACAGCGGGAAACTGGCTGAAAATGCGAATGCGGCGCTGAATTCGGTTTTTGCCGTTAAGCCGGCTTCCGTAAAGGGAAACTATATCCGTTCCGCATCGCTGTCTTTAACCATGTCGCCTTCCCTGCAAATAGACGTGAGCGGGATGTCCCAGGAATCTGCGGCGGAGTGATTTGAGCAATAACCGGAGTCAAACAAATGAAAAAACTGACTAAAGAGAAAAAGAAAGAGTTCGTGGAGATTTTGACGGATGAGATAAAAGCGAATAACATCAATCTCCTTGTGAGCTTCTCGGGGCTTTCCGTTTCGGAAATGCAGCAGTTAAGGGGAAATTTGAAGGAAGCGGGATGCAATATGAGAGTGGTAAAAAACACTCTGCTTGGAAAAGCTTACAAGAATGTCAAATGTGATGAAATGTCGGAAAAGATAGGAGGACCCGTATTTATAATCTGGACGAAGTCCGACGATGAAATAAATGTGATAAAAAATTTGTACGAATTTAAGAAGAAAACCGGCAAGATTGATGTCAAAGCGGGTTTTATAAGCGACAGACTTCTGTCTTCTGAAGAACTTGAGCGGATAGGAAAACTTCCCGGCAGGAAAGGGCTTGAGGCCAGGATAGTATGGTGTTTGAGACTGCCCGCGATGAGAGTGGTCAACTCGTTGAAGTTCCCGTTAATGAAATTAGTCAACGATATTAATCAGATAGCTGAAACAAAAAAGTAACATAAATATAAGCCCCGAAATAAAACGGCATGTGGCTTATAGCGAATGGCGTATGAAGAGAGTTCAAAAACAGTTTTTACTATACGCTATACGCTCTGCGCTATACGCTGAATTTTCCGGGTAAAGGAGAGAGGCGATGGAAAAAGCTGAAAAGAAAGTGTTGGACGAAATAGTGGAAAAGATTGAAAAACTTTCTGCGCTTGAACTTTCAGATTTGGCGAAGAGACTGGAAGAAAAATTCGGCGTGGAAGGAATGATGGTTCCCGTGGGGGCGGTGGGCACGGCTGTTGCGCAGGCTTCAGACGGAGGCGAGAAGAAGGAGGAGAAAACTACTTTTGATGTGATACTGAAAACCTTCGGAACGAATAAGATTCAGGCCATTAAGGAAGTCAGAGCCCTGACGAATCTTGGTTTAAAAGAAGCCAAGGAGCTCGTAGAATCGCTTCCCAAGCCGATTAAGGAAAAGGCGACCAAGGAAGAGGCTGACGACATACAAAAGAAAATGGCCACTATCGGAGCGGAAGTCGAAGTTAAGTAATAAAAAGTCCCGGGGGATTAAAAATGAAAATAGCAGAAATTCCGGATTTGCTTGAAGTTCAAAAAATTCCGTTTATGGAATTTTTACAGAAAGACGTCGTTCCAGACAAGAGGAAACGCGCAGGACTTGAAGAGCTTTTCCGAAAGGTTTTCCCCATTGAGAGCGAAGACGGAATATTATGCCTGGAATATGCAAACTATACGCTGGACGATCCTGTGGACAGCATAGAAGAATGCATCGAGAAAAAAAGCACTTACGAATCCCGATTGAGGCTTAAACTTCAGCTTGTTGTGAAGGAGCAGGACAAAAAGACCAAGGAGCCGGTTGTAAAGGGTATAAAAGAACAGGATATATATATAGGAAGCATCCCGCTGATGACCGATAACGGAAGTTTCATCATAAACGGGATAGAGCGCGTGATAGTCAACCAGCTGCTTAGATGTCCCGGAGTATATTTTAAGGAAGAGGAGATTATAGGGCAGAAGACAACTTATTCTGCAAAGATATATCCTTCACGGGGCATATGGGTGGAATTGCAGATAGATAATCATAACTGCATGATAATCTATCTGGGAAGGAAAAAGGTCTACGTTACTACATTTC
>CAYOWY010000195.1:0-3048 GCA_964407805.1 uncultured bacterium
TCTTCAAGAAATCTCTGTATACTGTCATATTCTGACGGTTTTGCTCGAACAACATTCATAGAACTAATCCTCCTCAATACTTATACTGCCAAAATTCGAACCGCCTGCGTACAATTGCGAAAAGTCCGCAGGAACAAAGCCGGTTTATTCGCAGTCTGCGTTAAAAGCTCATCTGCAGCTGCCATCTCAAGAATATCGCATCGTCCTGATTTGAGTCCGCGTAGAAATCCCCCGGCTTGAAGTATTCAAAATGCAGATGCCCGTCAACGTTCTTTGAGAACTTTTGCGTGAGAATCACATGAGCCAGATGTCCGCGTTCATCTCCCGTCCCGAAGAAAGGATCTCCAGTCTTCTGGGCTTCGTTCGCCTTCAGGTAATTGTACGCCAGGGATAATCCTGTTTTATCCGTCAGCTTCATATCCATCTTGGCCCTGAACAACTGAAGGTTGGTCCAGTATGCGGGTTCTCCTCTTTCTACGGCATAGCCGAAGATGTACAGCTCGCTTATCCACGGCCATTTGGAAAACACTGGGTTCCATCCGAAATCGTCGCCCGCAGTCGGGTCGCTCTCTCCGGAAAGATATGCATAGCCCACTTCAAACGAAGGCGAAAGTTTCGCTTCCCTGAAAAACCTCGTCAAGAACATGTATCCGCCCCATGCCTCCCTGTCGCTTTTATCCTTATATTCTCCGAACTGGTAGGCAAGCTCGCCTCTCAATCTCCACGGGTCACAATTCAGCACAGCCCTGTTGCCAACAGTGTTGAGCGTGAGTTTTCTTGAAGGATTGGCAGGATTATCTTCAAATTTATATATGTAATAAGGCTCCAGAGAGAGGTTGTCTCCCGCCTTGGACTTCAGGTAAAGGATAAAGGCGTTTTCATCGGTTCTTACAACAGTCCTTTCCTTGTTGTTTATTACGGGAAGATATTCGTCTACCTGCGTATTGTCGGCATAAATAAAATCCAGGGAGTTTTTTTCGTTAAACCTTATCGTCGCTCTTGCGGCATTGAAATAAACGGACCTTGAACCGTCGTACGGCGTGCCGTCCAGAATAACAAAACCTTCCCCGTGAGTCATTAGCAAATCCTGTCTGCCAAGCCGCAAATCCACAGGCATTCCGAACAGATTTTTCACGTCAAGATAAAGATTGTCAAAAAAGATTTCTTCGTCCCACTCGTCTCTGCCGGCGGCAAGGGTTCCGTCGGAATCGATTGCAATCTTGGGCTCGGAAGTCAACTTTATAAAAAAATTCACATCGTCGGTGAAACTCAATTTTCCCCAGATGCTCGCTTTTATCCGGAAATAGTTATCATCGTTGAACGTTCCGCTGTCGTCGTTGAAATCAAAAGCGTTGTTGAAATATTCCTGCCTTAAACGCAGATAAACCCCGGCATCAAATATCCCTTCCCCAAAAACAGAAACCGCAAAACCCATGAACACTAAAAAAAACAGCAATCTCTTCATATTCCCTCCCTGTTTTGATTTCAAAAATTATCTATAATCCTGTATCTCTTCTTCCTTAAAATGTCTTCCACCGCCGCGGTGTCTGCAACCTTAAGTATAAGAGCCGCCTTTTCTCCCTCCTCCATAATAAACCCGTAGGCATCCTCGATGTTAATCTTGGCATCTTCAAGAATTTTTGCGATACGGTGGAAGGCGCCCACCTTGTCCGGTATTTCGGCAACGACAACGTCCTGTAGAGAAACAAGAAGCTTTTTCTCTTTGAGCACATTAAACGCCCTCTTGTTGTCATCCGTCATAAGCTTGATAACACCGAAGGTGCCGCTGTCGGCTATCGTCATAGCCTTGAGATTTATCTTTTCCTTTTCCAGTATCCCTGTTATCCTGTTTACCTTGCCGGGTTTATTTTCCACAAATATGGATATCTGCCTGCCCATGCTACACCCTCCTTTTGTCCAGCACTCTCTGCGCCTTGCCCGTTGACGGCGGCAGGACGCCGGGCTCAACAAGTTCAACGACAGGCGTGACAAGTATAACATCTTTCAGTAACGACGTCATCCTTGCCTGGAGAGCCCTTAACTGGTTTATATCCCCCATGAAATACTCTCTTTTTATCTCTATTTCCACGGTTAATACATCCAGCCCCTCTTTCCTGTCAAGGATAATCCTGTAGTTCTTGTCAACCTCCGGCGCTTCCATAAGCACCGCTTCTATCTGCGACGGAAAAACGTTAACTCCCTTAACCACAAACATATCGTCTGTCCGTCCTTTTATGCGCACAATTCTCCTGTGCGTCCTTCCGCATCTGCATTTTTCCTTCATAAATCTCGTGATATCCTTTGTCCTGTAACGGATAACCGGCATCCCCTCTCTCTGAAGAGTCGTTAAAACTAGCTCTCCTTCTTCTCCTTCAGGCAACACCTCGCCTGTCGCGGGATTTATTATTTCTCCGTAATAGTTGTCTTCCCAGAGATGGAGTCCTTTCCGGTAGATACATTCAAAAGCGACACCCGGGCCGTTCATCTCGGAAAGGCCGTAGCAGTTAAACGCCTTTATGCGGAACATTTTTTCCAGTTTTTTCCTCGTCGCTTCCGAATGAGGCTCGGCTCCCATTATCGCAACCTTGAAGGAAAAACGGGAAAGCGGTATCTTTTCTTCTTCAATCACATGTCCGAGATAAAGAAGGTAGCTCGGGGTTATGTGCAGAACCGTTGCTTTTAAGTCAAGAAGCAGTTCTATCTGTTTGTGCGTATTGCCGGAACCCACGGGAAGCACCAGGGCTCCTATCTTCTCCGCACCGTAATGGAGGCCGAGGCCTCCCGTAAACAGCCCGTAACTCATCATGTTCTGGAAGATGTCGGTTTTCCTTACGCCTGCGGCAAACAGCCCCCTGGCTACGAGATTTGCCCAGTTTTCTATATCTTTCATGGTATGGAAGACAAGCGTTGATTTTCCGGTGGTTCCCGAAGAGGCGTGCATCCTGACGATATTTGCAAAAGAAGTGGTTACCATGCCGGCCGGATAGCTTTTTCGCAGGTCGTCCTTGGCCGTAAAGGGAAATTTTTGAATTTCATGCAGGTTGTCTA
>CAYOWY010000196.1:0-3033 GCA_964407805.1 uncultured bacterium
GACATATATATCCAGTCAACACCTTCGGTTTCGGCCAGCTCCCTGACTCTTTTGAGAACAGGATTGTGTATGCGCAGTCTCTCGGTATTGCCGGTATTTCCGTCCCATGCCTCTACCTTCTTTATCATCTCCTCTTCCGAAATCTGCTGGGAGTAGGAATGAGCGGGGTTTTCCGGGTTTACAAGTTTTGTTCTCTCGTTGAATACGTAAGGTATGCCGTCTAAAGTCCATCTTTTTATTCCTGCTTTGACGGGTTTCTTTCCTGTGATATAACCATATCCGGTAAGACGCACCATATCAAGGCCGAAAAAACGGCATATTTTATACTGCGCCTGCGCTGACGCCTCTATGAATTCTGCTTCAGAAACGCCGTCGGCCATCGCATCCCATGCCTTTTGAGAATCCGTTGCGATGGTTCTTCCGCATATATCCCAATGTATGGGCTGAAACGGCTGGAAAATTTCAAATAAAGGCGTTCTGTCCGGTTTCCCGTGCTTGAGAGATGTGAATACTCTTTCCGTCCTGGTCATATATATCCCCCCGCGGTAAAATTCCGCATTAACCTTGAATCAAAGGCATGCTTGTTTTGAAGTATGAAAAAACTGTGAGATAATTGTATTACAATATTCGATAATTTCAAAGAGACGTTTATGAGGAAAAAAAACAAGCACTATAAACAGCCTGTACTCAACATAATTTACTGCAAACAGCCTATTTCAAGGATAAGGATAGGGGAATTGACGGGCATAAGGCTTGCGACAATAACGGAGGTTACAAGAGAGTTTCTGAAAGACGGCCTAATCAAAGAAACGGGAAAGATAAGAAACCGCAGGGGAGTTGGGAGAAAGGAAAAACTGCTTGAGATAATCCCTGAAGGCAGGTATTTCCTTGGCTGCGAACTTTTACCTTCCGAAATAAGGATTCTGGCTCTCAACCTGAAAGGCGAAATACTCAAGTTAAGCACATCGGAGCTTTCCGAAGGGGAAAGCACTGCATCCATCCTTTCAAAAATATGGCGTCTTGCATCCTCCATGATTCAAGAGCTGAAAATACCGGAGAAAAAAATATACGGCATGGGTTTTGTAGACCCGGGCATAATCAACGTGGAAAAGGGAATTTCCGTTTTTTCAGCGATAATGCCGGGATGGGAAAATGTGCCGGTTAAAAAATATCTTGAGGAAAAACTCGGATACAGGGTTTTTCTTATAAATACCTCCCATGCAAAGGTTCTCGCGGAGCATTCCTTCGGAAGCGGCAAGGGAATTGACAACGTCATTTTTGTGGAGTACGGGGATGGAATCTCCTGCGGGATAATAAGCGAAAAGACAGTTCTTGGAGGGTACAGGGAGATAGCGGGGGAGATGGGGCATTTCAGCTTTCCGGGAAGGAGAGAAAAATGCGAATGCGGGTCCAGAGGTTGCCTTGAGGCGATTGCGAGTTTTTATGCGATTGAAAAGAAAATTAAAAGATATCTGAAATCCGGGGAGGCATCCTGCATCGGGAAAAAAGGAATTCCTGTTAATGCGGAGGGGGTAGCGCATGCCTTTGAAAAAAATGACGCGCTGGCCGGAAAAGTCCTCGGGGAAGCATCACTGTTTCTGGCTTCCTCAATCTCAAATGTCATCAAGCTTCTGAACCCCGAGGTTGTCATACTTGACAGGAATTTCCTGAGACTCGGCAGGAAATTTATCGAGATAATGATCGATGAGGTGAATAGGAACCTTCTTTACGGGGAAAAAGCCGTATTTAGAATATCAAACATGGGTAAAGAACAGGCATGCCTGGGAGGCGCGGCTCTCCTTCTCCGGAATTTCCTCAAGAGACTTGACATTTAAATTTTTTTAATATATAATTACAGAAATGTAAATAACTTTAATAAAGGAGGCAAAAATGGCAGAGAAAAAGAAAGAGGTGTTGTATACGGGTTCGGATACAGAAGGGGGGATAACCTCCGGGTATCATATGAACGACGGCGTAAAACTGAAGGTTCCGTATTCCTTCTTCGGTTCGATATACGACAAGGATGAGGAGGAGGCAGTTTTGAAGGCGATGAAGCAGGAGGCGCAGACGATGGGTCCCCAAGTGGCGCTCTTCCAGCAGGAGTTTGCAAAAAAGTTTGAGGTAAAACATGCATTTGCAACTACCAACTGCACCACAGCAATGCACGTGGCAACGCAGGTTTTCGGAATAAGGACAGGCGACGAGGTAATTGTTACGCCCAACACATTTATTGCCACGTCGCTTGTAATTTTAAAAGAAGGAGCCAAGCCGGTATATGTTGATATCAATCCCAAAACTTTCAATATAGACCCTGCCGAGATTGAAAACAAGATAACTGACCGGACAAAAGCAATTTATGTAGTCCATTACGGAGGTCAGATGTGCGATATGGACCCGATAATGGAGATTGCTAGAAGGCATAAACTTTATGTTATGGAAGATTGCGCGCATGCGCACGGAGCCAAGTATAAAGGACGGCAGGCTGGAAGTATCGGGGACATAGGATGTTTCAGCTTCCATTCCCTTAAAAACATTACGACGCTGGGTGAAGGCGGTATGATTACAACCAATAATGATGTATTTGCCGAAAGGATTCAGCGCTTGCGCTGCATGAGCCTGACTCACTGGCCGCCGGAACAGAAAGTTTTTGAATTTTCCGGGTTCAAAATGGAAAAAACTGATGTAAAGGACTATTGGATACCGTCTCATTTTGATGTGGTTGATGACAACGGGAAATGGGGCAATAATTACCGCATGAATGAAACACAGGCGGCCGTCGGCAGGGCGCAGTTAAGAAAGTTGGACATGCTTATTGCCAAACGAAGGGAAAACGCCCACTATCTCACCAGTAATCTGCAGGGTATTAAAGGAATAACTCCTGTATACGAAGACCCGAATTGTTTTCACAGTTATCATCTTTACACGCTCTGTATCGAGGCTGAAGAACTCGGTGCTTCCAGGGATGATTTCATGAGGGTTCTTTACAGGGAAGAGGGGATACAGGGGATACAGCATTACCAGCCTTCTTATCAC
>CAYOWY010000197.1:0-3024 GCA_964407805.1 uncultured bacterium
AGTTTGCAGTAAGCATGGCAAGCGAACCGAAGTATTCAATATACGCCAGTACGGACATGCCGGCTTTTTCGGTAAAACTTAGCATATTTTTACTCTCTCAACGTGTAATTTTCAAACCTCGTGAATTCTTTCCTGAAGGTAAGATTGATTTTTCCCGTGGGCCCGTTTCTCTGTTTTGCTATTATGATATCGGCTACGCCTGTGTCCGTCTCCTCTGT
Source organism: uncultured bacterium (assembly GCA_964407805.1). Taxonomy (GTDB): domain Bacteria; phylum Ratteibacteria; class UBA8468; order B48-G9; family JAFGKM01; genus JAFGKM01. The sequence goes on from CAYOWY010000197.1 coordinate 219, forward strand.
TTTGTAAAAATCTTCTCTGTAGAGGAGCAATACAAGGTCGGCATCCTGTTCCAGCGATCCGCTTTCCCGGAGGTCAGAAAGAACGGGCTCCCTTGTCCCTCTTTGTTCCGTTGCCCTGTTCAATTGAGAGATGCCTATGACAGGAACGCTTAGCTCTTTTGCGAGCGCTTTCAAAGAAGCTGAAATCTCGCTTATCTCCTGCTGGCGGTTTTCGGCTTTTCCGCGGCTTCTCATCAACTGCAGATAATCTATTACAATCAACTGTATGTTCTCGCTGGATTTTATGCGGCGTGCGCGCGCCCTCAATTCAAAGGCGTTGAGAGAGGGCGTATCATCAATAAATATGGGAGAGTTCTCAAGGCGTCCGGCTGAAAGCAGGAGGTTGCCCATGTCCTGATCGGAGAGCATGCCCTGCCGCAGTTTAAGAAGATTGATTTTTGCCTCACAACAAAGCATTCTCTGAACCAGCTGTTCTTTGCTCATTTCAAGGCTGAAAAAAAGGATGGGAAAATTGGTGGTTCCCGTGTTAAGGTTAAGGGCGATATTGCATGCAAAAGCCGTTTTTCCCATGGACGGCCTGGACGCTATGATAATGAATTCCGCCGGATGCAGCCCTGTAGTTCTTTTGTCCAGATCGGTGAATCCCGTAGGGATGCCCGTGACAAAACCCCTCCTGCTGTGAATTTCTTCAATCAGGTCTATGTTGTCTTTTATCAGGTCTTTCAGGGGGTAAACCGTTCTTTTTGTTTTTTTCTGCCCTATCTCGAAGATGATAGACTCTGCCCTGTCCAGGAAAGAATCAACTTCTTCCGGATTGGAAGAGGCTTCGGATATAATCTGTGTGGCGTTTTCAATAACCGCCCGCAGGATATACTTGTCTTTTACGATCTTTATATACTCGTCGAAATTTGCCGCGGTAGGCATCAGCTCCACTATTTCGCTTAGGTATTCAACGCCCCCGACTTCGTCAAGCATATCCTGCTGTTTCAGCTTGTTGGTAAGCGTTATGAGGTCGCACTTTTCGTTTTTGTCAAAAAGCATGCACAGTGCGGAGAAAATTTTTCTGTGGGTATCGCTGTAGAAAAAGTCTTCTTTCAGGGTTTCAAACGCCTCTATCTTTGCCGCCTCGCTGATGAGCATGCATCCGAGGACCGCTTTTTCGGCGTCTAAGCTTTGCGGCGGGATTTTGTCGGTTAATGCCGAATATTTCTTCTTTACGGGCATTTTATTTCTCTCTCACTACCCATATTTTCACTTCACCCGATACTTCTTCGCTGAATCTTATGGGGATTTTATATATCCCGAGTTTTTTGATAGGCTGTTCAATCAAAATCTGGTGTTTGTCAATCTCAACGTTTTTCTGTTTGTGTATCGCTTCTGCAATGTCCTCCGAAGTCACCGCCCCGAAAAGTTTATCATCCTGGCCCGCTTTGGCATCGATGGTAATGGAAGCGTCCCGGAGAGCATTCCTTATTTCTTTAGCCTGCGACAGAACCTTTTTCTTCTTTGCTTCAAGCATCTGCTCATGGTCTTTCAGCAGTCTGATGTTCTGTCCGGTCGCTTCCACCGCAATCCCCTGGGGTATGAGGTAATTTCTGGCGTATCCGGTGCGGACTTCCTTTATCTCTTCCTTTTTACCCTTTCCCGGCAGGTCCTTTACAAATATGACTTTCATCATTTACCCCTGTTTGAAAACCAGCGTATAGCGTGTAGCGTATAGGCAAAAACCTTTCTACGATATACGCTCTACGCTTTTTTTACACTTTTATAAAAGGCAAAAGCCCGAGCAAGCGGGCTCTCTTTAAAGCCTGTGCAAGCATTCTTTGATGTTTTGCACATACACCCGTTATCTTGGGAGACAGGATTTTACCCCTGCCGCTGGTGAATCTTCTAATCCTGCCCGTATCTTTATAGTCGATCTCTTCGGTGCTGCTCTTGCAAAACTGGCATATTTTAATTCTCTTTTTGGTCGGCATCTCCCGTTTCCTCCTTTTCGGAACTTACATTGGCAGGCGGCCTGTCGAGAAACTGGAAATCCTCCACCACCACTTCAACGGTAGACCTTTTTTCATTGTCCTGCGTTTCCCATTTTCTGTACTGCAGCCGTCCTTCCACAAAAATCAAACTGCCCTTTTTCATGTATTCGGCGCAAACCTCGGCTCTTCTTCCCCAAACAACAAGATTGAGAAAGCAGGTTTCTTCCCTCTTTTCTTCTCCTGTCACGAATTCTCTGCTGGTAGCAAATCCCAGTGTCGCCACGGCTTTTCCGCTTGGCGTATACCTAAGTTCGGGGTCTCTTGTCAACCGGCCTATAAGAAAAACTTTATTGAGGTTCGGTCCCGGCATTTGTGTTTTCCTCCTTCTTGATTTCGGGAAGTCTTTTCCTCTGTATGAACATGTAGCGCATTATGTTTTCCCTTCTTCTCATCTGCGGTTCGGCGGAGAGCATAATCTCCGGAGACGCCCTGAAATAAAACAGATAATAGACCGCTTCTGTCTTTTTCTTAATCGGATAGGCAAGATGTTTTTTCCCCCACAGCTCTTTTCCCGCCATTTTGCCGCCGGCGGCCGATATCTGCTCTTCTATGTAAGCCGCCTCTTTTGCCAATTCTTCTTCCGATATATCCGCTTTCAGAAGAAAACAACCCTCATATTGTCTTTCCATTATTTATTTCTCCTCGCGTGTATTTAAGCCGACAGATTTTTTGATTAAGGATAAACTTTATAACCCGGATCCCGCAAACAGTATATTATATCCGTTTTGAAAAAAAAGTCAACGGCACGAACGAAAGAGGTTTTTCCGGTG
>CAYOWY010000198.1:0-3023 GCA_964407805.1 uncultured bacterium
CCTATAACCTTTGCCTCATACAAATGAGTGTCATCCTGCAGTTTTACAAGTATCTTATCCACACCGCTTATAACGTGGTTATTGGTAATTATGTGGCCTGCTTCGTCAACTATAAAACCGGAACCCAGCCCCTGCTGTTTTTTTTCATAGGTTCTCGGTTGTTCCTGCTGTTTCTGACGAGGTCCTCCGAAGAACTCGTCAAAAGGCGAATTGAAAAATCCTTCAAACCCTCCGAACGGATCCCAGTAGCGCAAAGTAACGGTTTTTTCAGTCGTTATCTGCACTACGGCAGGTTTTACCGCCTTTGCAACCTGCACAAAAGCGTTTTGAAGCGTTAAAAGCTCCCCGTCCTGTGCAGTGAAAACATAGGGCGTCTGATAAGTTCCGCCCGAACTGCCAGCGGGAAACATGGATGGACGCAAAAGAAAACCTGCTATGCCTGCACACAGTATAATCCCGATTACAATGTAATTTTTTCTTCTCATTTTTTCATCCCTCCTCTGACAATAAAAAGGCGTATAGTATAAAGCCAGCGTATAGCGTAAAGCGTTCAGCGTATAGTTTTTCCTTCACGCTGCTTTTTCTGCAATTAATATTTAGATGAAAATAAACCTGAAAAGTTTTATTTATGGGTTTTTCACCTTAACCCATTTTCCGTTTTCCGCGGATTTTTCAACGGCGCTCAAAACCTCCTGGCATTTCAAACCGTCATAAAAATTCGGGCTGGGATTGTCTCCCTTTGAAACAGCCGTCAAAAGGTCGGCTACCAGATTAATAAATGACTCTCCGTAACCTATGATATGCCCGGCAGGCCACCAGTTGGCGGCATACGGATGCGACGGGTCAGTAGCAATTACAGTCTTAAATCCTCGCGCATATTCCGGGTCTTCCGTACTGTAGACATCAAGTTCATTAAGGTTTTCCAGATTAAAAACAATGCTTCCCTTACTGCCGTTGATTTCAAATTTCAGGCCGTTCTTTCTGCCCGCCGCAAATCTCGTGGATTCAAAAGAGCCGAGAGCGCCGTTTTTGAACCTCGCGAGAAACAAAGTTGCATCATCAACCGTAACATCTCCCGTTCCAGACGATTTCTTTTTGTCCTCAATTCCCGTTTCAAGCATGCCTGTTTCTTTAACCAGAGGCCTCTTTTTTATAAACGTTTCGCTCACCCCTGAAACTTCTTCAAACTCACCTACAAGATATCTTGCCATGTCTATTATGTGTGCATTAAGATCGCCGTGGGCGCCGCTGCCGGCAACTGACTTCTGCAGGCGCCATACCAGAGGAAATTCCGGATCAATTATCCAGTCCTGAAGGTATACCGCCCTCATGTGATAGATTCTGCCCAGATTACCTTTCTCTATGAGGTTTTTGGCAAGGCCGATGGCGGGAAGTTTCCTGTAGTTGAAACATACGGCGTGCTTAACTCCGTATTTCTCAACCGCCTCAACCATCTCGCAAGCATCTTCAAGAGTAGAAGCAAGCGGTTTTTCGCAAAGCACGGTTTTCCCTTCTTTTGCGGCCTCAACGGCAATGTCCCTGTGCGAGTCCTGGGGGGTGGCTATATCCACAAGATCTATATCTTTTCTTGCAACGACCTTACTCCAATCCGTTTCATATTCCTGCCATCCGAGCTTTTTTGCGGCGGACTTCAGGGGGTTTTCGGAACGGCCGCACAATACCTTCATTACCGGGACTGCAGGCAAGTCAAAAAAAAGCCCCGCATCCCTGTAAGCGTGGGAATGCGCTTTGCCCATGAACTTATATCCGATAAGCCCAATTCCGATTTCTTTCATTGCTGTCTCCGTCCCGTTATTGTGAGGCTGTTTCGGTTAAGTAAATTCTACTCTTCCTGTCATTGCGAGCCCCGTAAAGAAGTTGCTACTTTATACGGGGCGCTGCAATCCGACGTTCTTTGTCGTTGCGAGAGCCGGTTTTATCGGATCGCGGCAATCTCATCCTTGCTTCTCTTTCATCTTTCTGGGTTTGAGGCCCGCCGCATCCCTCACTTTTGACTCAAGCTCTGCATACAGCTTTTCATTTTGTTTCAGCGTATCAACAGTGTTATCCATCCCCTGACCTATTGAGTTTCCTCCATACTGTATATACGCGCCTTTCTTTTCAATAATCTTGTATTGCAGGGCTGCGTTTATCAGGGAGCACTCTCTGCTTATGCCCAGCCCGTAATACATATCCAGTTCAGCCTCTTTAAAGGGCGGCGCAACCTTGTTCTTCACGACTTTCACCCTCACCCTGTTGCCTATAATATCCTGGCCGCTCTTTATGCTTTCTATCCTGCGCACGTCCAGGCGCACGGAAGAATAGAACTTCAACGCTCTGCCTCCGGGCGTGGTTTCGGGGTTGCCGAAAAACACTCCGATTTTTTCTCTCAATTGGTTGATGAAAATCGCAGACGTCTGTGATTTACTTATGTATCCCGTAAGCTTTCGCAACGCCTGGGACATAAGCCGCGCCTGCAGGCCCATAACGCTCTCACCCATCTCGCCTTCAAGCTCTGCCTTGGGAACCAGAGCGGCAACGGAATCTATGATAATAACGTCTATTGCATTGCTCCTGATAAGCGACTCGGTAATCTCCAGAGCCTGCTCTCCGGTGTCCGGCTGGCTGATAAGCATATCCTCCAGTTTAACTCCCAGTTTTTTCGCGTATCCCGGGTCAAGGGCGTGTTCGGCATCAATGAAAGCTGCCTGACCGCCCGCCTTCTGCGCCTCGGCGAGAATATGCAGTGCAAGGGTTGTTTTTCCGGAAGATTCCGGCCCGAAAATCTCCGTGACTCTTCCCCGCGGAATCCCTCCCGTGCCCAGCGCAATGTCAAGAGATATGGCCCCGGTTGAAATAACAGGAACGTCCACGCCGGACTTTTCCCCGAGCCGCATTATAGCTCCCTTCCCGAACTCCTTTTCTATCTGCCCGATCGCCATATCCAGAGCTTTTTCTTTATCCATTATTTTCCCTCCGCACTGTTGTTGTAATCATTAAAATTTGTTTAATGAATATAACAC
>CAYOWY010000199.1:0-3010 GCA_964407805.1 uncultured bacterium
CATTATCTCCGGAAAGTTTTTAAGAGTTTTCTTTGCTTCTTTCAGGATGGAAAAAGCTTCTTTCATTTCTTTTTCCGCTTCTGAATAAAGGCGCTGGTGTATCTTTTTTATGGAGTCTGCCGCCATTCTGCCGACCTCGCGGGACAATTTCAGCGATTTTTCTCTCGCCGCGTCCTCATGCTCAAAAAAATTCTTAAGTTTCTTCTCAAGTGTTTTCATTTATCCCGAACCCTCCTTTGATATGCCCTCAATGTGAGGGATTATGATTTACCCTTGTAAAAGTTTTTTAATTCCTTTTCTATAGATAATTTATTTACTTCAGAGACATCTTTTTGCGCATTCTTTGGTTGCACTTTAGGTTTTACCGCGTGCGGGTATACGATCTCAAGAAATCCTGATACGGTGAGCACCCCGCTTCCTAACAGGCGTCCGCAGTCCCTGACTCCTCTGTCGTCCGAGACCACGGTCCTGAATCTGTTTTCTTCAGGGCTTTTTTCCAGCAGTTCCCTTATTAGTTCGTCCGCTGTGATATCCATGGAAAAGAGCATACGTATTTTTTTGTCTTTCAGCAGTTCCAGAGAGGCCGGAAAACCGTCAAACACCGCTGTGAACTTTACTGACGGATGCTTCCTGCGGTAGTCCGACAGCATGTTGAACAATGCTTGTTTTGCATAATCAACAGACCGCCGTTCATATTCTCTTAGAAAACTGCTTTTTATCAGGTTGTATCCGTCAATTATGTATTCCATTTTTCGGGCCCCCTCACCTTCTATTCCTCTCCCCTCGGGGGAGAGGGTTGGGGTGAGGGGGTAATTTTGTCGTCTTGGAGGACTTTTTGGCATTTGGAGCATAATTCCGGCGTTTCCCCGGAACCGATTTCAGGGAAGTGAACCCAGCATCTCCGGCATTTCCCGAAAGAGGTTTTCTCTACGGTTATCCCCAGCCGTTTATCGCCCTCTACTCCAGGAGGAGAGGGTTGGGGCGAGGGGGACAGTACAACTTCCGAAACGATAAAGAGCCCGGGGAGTCCTTCAAAACTCTGCAGGAATCCGAGGGTGTCTTCGTCGGCGGAGATAGTTACTTTTGCTTCAAGACTGCTTCCGACAACCTTGCTTTCCCTCTGCTCTTCTATTTTTTTAAGCACCTGCTTTCTGATTTCAAAAAACCGCTCCCACCTTTCAAGTACGGTTTTGTCGGCAGTCTCAATTTCAGGCCAATTTTCCAGAAATACGCTGTCCTGTGTTTTCCACGGGAGGAGTTGATATGCTTCTTCCGCGGTGAAAGAAAGTACGGGCGCGATGATTTTCAGCAGGGAGTTCAGGATGAGATACAAAACGGTCTGCGCCGATTTTCTTTCCCGGGAGTTTTTCCCGAAGGTGTATAGCCTGTCCTTCAGATGGTCCAGGTAAAAAGAAGAAAGATATATATTACAATAGTTGTGTATCTCCTCATACGCTTTGTTGAATGAGAATTTTTCATAATGCCCGGTTACTGCGGCAACAGTCTCTTTAAGTTTTTCCACCGCCCACCTGTCGGCTCCCTGAAGGTTTGAAAGGTCAACCTCGTCTGCGGGTTGAAATCCGTGAAGGTTGCCAAGGAGAAAACGCAGGGTGTTGCGTACGTTTCTGTAAGACATAACAATATTTTTTACGATGCCTTCCGAGATGTGTATGTCCTGTTGGTAATTTTCCGCCACGCTCCATATACGCAGAATTTCTGCGCCGTATTTTTTGATGAGTTCGTCCGGCATGATTACGTTGCCCATTGACTTGCTCATTTTCCTGCCTTCGGCGTCAACCACGAACCCGTGCGTCAGAACGGTTTTGTACGGGGCTTGTTTTTTGATGCCGCAGGAGGTTATGAGAGAGGTCTGGAACCATCCCCTGTGCTGGTCGCTTCCTTCCAGGTAAAGGTCTGCCGGCCATCTCAAGCCGTCAGTTTCCTTGAGTACGGCAAGATGGCTGACTCCCGAATCAAACCATACGTCAAGTATATCTTGTTCCTTTTTGAATTCTCTCTCCCCGCAGAAAGGACATGTGAACCCTTCCGGCAGGAGCTCTTTTTCTGTTTTCTCCATCCATACATCGGCTCCGTGTTGTCTCACCATCGCCTCTATGTGAGCCGTCGTCTCTTTTGTTATCACCGGTTTTTCGCAGTTCCGGCAGTAGAATGCCGGTATCGGTACGCCCCACAGTCTCTGTCGCGAAAGGCACCAGTCGGGCCTTAAGCCCACCATTGACGAAATTCTATTTTTGCCCTCTGCCGGCACCCACCGGGTTTTTTCAATCTCATCGTTGAGAGTATCCCTTAGCCGGTCATGGTCTATCTTCACGAACCATTGTTTGGTGCTTCTGAATATAACGGGTTTCTTACAGCGCCAGCAGTGGGGGTATGAGTGGCTTATTTCCTCGCTGTAAAAAAGCGCTCCGTTTTGTCTCAATTTTTCTATTATTAGCGCGTCGGCGTCAAAGACTCTCGTTCCTGCAAACTCTTTCACCTCTTCCGTAAACCGTCCTCTTTCATCTACGGGAGAGAGTATTTCAAGGTTGTTTTTCAGTCCGGCGTAGTAGTCTTCTTCTCCGTGCCCGGGGGCGGAATGCACACATCCTGTGCCGTCTTCCGATGACACAAAATCGGCGAGTATAATGCGGGATTCCCTGGTTACCAGAGGGTTTGAATAGGCATAGCCCTCAAGCTCCGCACCCATGAAGGTTTTTAGTACAGAGGGCTTTAGCCCCCGTTTTCCCATAACCTCTTCCAGCCGTTTTTCCGCCAGTATGTACCTGCCCTCTCCCGTATCGGCGAGAACGTATGTCAGGTCCGGGTGTACCGCTATGGCAGTGTTCGCGGGGAGCGTCCACGGCGTTGTTGTCCATATGAGGAAAGAAGCATTTTCTTCCTTCCCTCCGGTTACCGGGAATTTTACGTATATCGCAGGCGCTTTTTTGTCTGCGTATTCTATCTCCGCCTCGGCCAGGGCCGTCTCGCAAGATATGCACCAGTATATGGG
>CAYOWY010000200.1:0-3010 GCA_964407805.1 uncultured bacterium
GCTATGACAGGTGGGGCGTTGAATATGACACCGGACTGGTTGTTAAAGAATTCGGAAACTGGCGTTCGGTATGGTGCGGTGTGCCGGATATGCCTGCCGACCTTCTGCGGGGCATTGCGAGATATGCCGGAGTGCACATTTACGGAGACGGCAACGACTTCATTTGCACCAATAACTCAATGGTTTCAATACATGCGGCTTATGCGGGAAAACGGACTATAAAACTGCCTAAGCCGGCGAAGTTTGTGGATGCATTCACGGGCAAGGTTGTCTCCGAAAAAACAGATTCATTTGACATTGATTGCAAACAATACGAAACTAAGATGTGGTGGCTGGAATAACATTGCACCGGAGCCAAAAATGGAAGACGCGACAAAAATATTTAAAAGGCATCCCGCCAATCCTCTTATAAAACCCGGGGATTATCCGGGAGTATCACAGATTTTCAATCCAAGCCCCGCTATGTATAAAGACAAGACCGTATTATTGCTTTCCATGTGTTTCTTTAACAGTATGGGAGGTGAAACACATGTCGCAGAGAGCGAAGACGGCATAAACTTTACAATTGACGATCGCTCTTTCATCAATCTTGCAGATAAGCCGTTCCCTTATGATATCGTCAACCAGCATATTATTGACAACCGCGTGACAAAGATAGGCAACACCTATTATATTCTGACGCCTGTCGGCACGGCGAAATACGATGTGCCTTGCACCGTTTTGGGCAAAACCAAAGATTTCAAATCTTATGAGGTGATTGAGATTATCACCCTGCCGCAAAACCGCGGGGCATCGCTTTTCCCCGAAAAGATTAACGGTAAATATTACAAACTGGACCGTCCCCGCGCAGGAAGGGGCTTCGGGTCTATCTGGCTGTCTTCCTCTCCCGACCTGATACACTGGGGATGCTACCGCCCGCTTCTGTCCCCGGGATACACAAGGTGGGCAGGCGGGAAAATAGGTCCTACCCCTCCCATCAGGACGGATAAAGGCTGGCTTGTAATTATCCACGGCGTCAGGACAACGTTGGGGATTGATTTTTACAGCCTCGGAGCCGTTCTTCTTGACCTTGAAAACCCGTGCAGGATAATAGGGAAAACAATAAGTTACCTGCTGACGCCGGAGAAGGATTACGAGATAAACGGAGTCAGCAACAATGTGGTTTTTGCATGCGGTGCGATTGCCGACGAGAAAAAGGATGAGTTGCGTTTATATTACGGCGGGGCGGATAAATGTATCTGCCTTGCGACAGGCTCGCTATCGGAAACGGTGGATGCCTGCATAAAAGGGCTGTGAATTACAACTTCAGGAAGCTATTAAAATGGAAATTAAAAACACCTATCTGTCAATTTCTCTCAACGGCGGCAAACTGTCCGTTCATAACAAAAAACTCTCGCAAACCCTGCTGTTGGACTGGCCGGCGGTTTCTGTCTCCATTAAGAAAAAAAGGATAACTCCGGCACGGCCGTTGAACCAACCTGTGGTTTCAAAAAACAGGATTTCCCAGTCGTTTGAGGAAAACGGCCTTCGTTTTACAGTAACGGTTACTCTCTCAAGAAATTCATGGTTTACAAAAAACGTATCTATTTCTTCCGGTGAAAAACTTCCCACGCCTGATTTTGCAGAGGTTGACTGGCAGATTCTTCCTCCCGACGGCATGCGTTCATGCGGCTACATCCCTTCAACGCTCTCCGAATCCGACATGGCGGCAACGATGCCGGGATGCGGCTACCCGCTGATTGGAAAACATTTTTTCACGGGCCTGGAGCATCCCGCGGGATTCAATCTCCTGTCATCCAACGGAGAAGAATTTTGGCTGAAGCATTATCCGGTATGGGACGGCGATAAGCTTGAAGAGGTCTCCGCTGTATTCGGCTGGGGGGAAAACGCGCGTGAAACCTTTGACGCGTATCTTGACTCCATCCGCCTGCCGATGCTTAAAAAACCGCTTTTCATCTTCTGCACGTTCTGGTCCGACCTGAGGAATCCGGAAAACATGTTTGAATACTTAACTTCTTACCAGTTGTATGAGATGTATTTCAAGGCATTTTTCGCTCTCGGCCTGAAGCCTGACCTGTTTACGCTGGATGCCGGATGGCAGGACAGGATGAGCATTTTTCAGGCGAAAAAAGAAGTAGGGGGTGACGCCGGCCTTATAAAACTGCGCAAACTTGCGGAAAAAAACAAAAGCGGGCTAAGTTTGTGGGTCAGCCACAACGGGCCCATGGGCATTGCAACCGAATACATGAAAAAACAGGGGTTTGAAACGGGCGCAGGCAACAGCTCCACTTACAGCGGAGACGGCTTCGGAATCATGATGGACGGCAATCTTTCAAAAGCCGTGGAGAAGAGATTTTGCGAACTGTTGAGTAAAATTAAGGTAAAACACCTCAAGATAGACTGGGACAATGACTGCGCAACCAATCAGAAGTTTGAAGAGAAATATCCTACCCGGAACCATGTAAGGCAGGCTACGCTGAACATCTTTTTCCGCATCGCCGCGCAACTGCGCAAGATTAACCCGGCGATTGTGACGCGCAACGGCTGGTGGCCTTCGCCATGGTGGATGCCTCATGCAAGCCATATCCATCTTTCGGATTCGGGGGATTCCGAATTCAGTTCGCTTCCAAGCAAGACACAGCGCGCCGCATCCACCACCCACAGGGATCTGATGTACTATAACATTTTTCAGCGGGATAAAACGCCCCTGCCTCTTGAGTGCCTTGATAATTTCAAGTTCCCGAACGCACTCCAGAACCCTTATCCCGAAGACCCTGCATCATGGGTCGGCACGGCATGGATGCACTGTATGCGGGGAAGTACGCAGATCGCCTATACCCTGACGCCGGAAGCGCTCGAGGACTGGCAGGCGGAGAGCTTGAGACGGATAATGGATTTCTGCCGCACCTACGCCAAACACATCTTCGTGCCGCACGGAAGGATGATACTGGGACATCCGGGAAAAGGTGAGATATACGGATTCCTTCAGCCCGGAAAGAAAGAGTCATGG
>CAYOWY010000201.1:0-2980 GCA_964407805.1 uncultured bacterium
CTTTTACAAATCCGAATTTTCATCTGCCGATGGTTAAAGATTTCGTGGACGCGGTATTAAACAACCATCAACCCGTATGCACGGTTGAAAGCGCCGTCAAAACAGAGGTGATAACGGATGCCGTGTTCCGTTCCGCGGAAAGCGGAAAGACCGAGCCGGTATCCTGGGAGGAATGACAATCATGCTGAAAGTGCTTCTCATAGGCGGAACCGGAATAATAAGCACGGACATTACGCTCCTGGCGTCAAGGAAAAACAATGTTGATTTATATCTGCTGAACAGGGGGAAGACTCCGGGTTTTCTGCCGGGCAATGTTAAAATCATTCAGGCTGACATTGATGATGCGGAAACCGTGCAGTCGAAAATAAAGGGGATGAAGTTCGATGTTGTATGTGATTTCATATCTTACGGGGTTGATTCTCTCAGCCGAAAAATTGATATTTTCACAGGACACTGCGGGCAATACGTTTTTATCTCTTCGGTTGCCGCTTACAGGGATACGGCACATATAGTAAAAACCGAGTCCAATACGCCGGTTGGAAACGTTCTGTGGTCCTACGGGCTAAACAAAACACTGTGCGAACGCAAACTGAGGGAAGAATTTGAGCAGAGCGGGATGCGCTATACCATTGTGCGCCCAGCTTACACTTACAACAACATACGCATTATGCACCCCTATACCATCAACCACTGGGAAAGCTGGACTATAGCGCACCGCATGCTTGAAGGCAAGCCTGTGGTTTTGCAGGATGACGGGATGCAGTTATGCACGGTGACCCATGCGGAGGATTTCGCGAAGGGTTTCGTCGGTCTCTGGGGAAACCCTGTCGCAATGAACGAGGATTTCCATATAACTTCAAGCGAATATCTGACATGGAAGCGGATTGCCGAGATTGAAGCCGAAGCGCTCGGGGTCGATATTGACTTCTGTTTTGTTCCTGCACAGGAACTTTATATTGAACTGGGACGGGAGGCGGGCGAGAAGATTATGAATACCGCGGGGCATTCCGTTTATGACAGCGCCAAGGTGCGCAAAGCGGTTCCGGAATTTGTCTGCGGGATAACTTTTTCCCAGGGGATAAGAAAGACATTTGAGTTTTACAAAAAACACACCGAATACAAACGCATAAACGGAAAATGGGATGCGGCTTTCGACAGGATAACCGGGAGGTTCTACGGAAAAAATGGAAAAATTTGACTCTGCAAGAAAACGCCTCGAGGCGCAATATTTAAACGTTTCGTACGATACCGGTTCCGGCTTGGGCAAAGATGAACTGAAATCTGAATTTGAAAGGCATTGCGAAGATAACCCGGGCGAACCGCGCATCCTTACCCGCTCTTTTCTGTTTAACCTAATCTGTACAAAAGCCCGTATCGCACCGGATAAGGAGAATTATTTTGCGGACAAGGTAGACGACTGCAGTCTTATCAGGGAACTCCGTCTGAAATGGTACGGCAGTGAGTGGCAAAATGAATTCGGAGATGAGCCGGAATCTTCACATGGTTCTTTTATGTACATGATAGACTTGAGCCATACATGTCCTGACTGGCGCAACGTTCTGAACCTCGGGTTTACCGGTCTGCGCGACAGGGCGGCAAAAGGCGCCGGGACTTTTCATCGGGCGGTGAAGATGGTCTATGACGGGGCTGTAACTCTCTGCAGCCGGCTGGGAGAGGCATCGGAAAACAGGGCTCTCACCGCACTTTCACGGCGTCCCCCGCGCACACTGCATGAAGCATTCCAGATGGCATACCTGTTTCATGAACTGCAGGAAATGGAAGGGGAACTGGTGCGCACAATGGGCTGGTTCGACCGCCTCTATATAGATTTCTACCGCGATGACATAAAATCCGGGCGGATTACCCGCGATGAAGCAAAGGAACTCATAAAATATTTCTGGATTAACTTTTATGCAAAAACGCAAGGCAGGATGTTCGGCAAAAACTTCTGTTTCGGTCCCGAAGTAAACGAACTTTCATACTTAGGCATGGAGGCATATTACGAGATGCATACCGTGGACCCTAAACTTTCCGTCCTTGTTTCCAAAGATACGCCCGCGGAGTTTATAGAAACGGTTGCAAAAAACATCCGGGACGGCAAGACCGGCATCGTTTGCGTTAATTACGACGACGCGGTTCGGGGGCTTGTCCGGCACGGGCGTTCGCTGGAAGATGCGAAAGACATAATTCCCATAGGGTGTTACGAACCGGCCGTTCTCGGCAGGGAAATATCATGTTCGGGCGCAACGTGCCTTTCGCTTCCGAAGACTGTGGAGTTGGTAATAAACGAAAACGTTGATTACGCTTCGTTCGGCGAATTCAAATCCGCTTATCTCCAACGCCTGCGTTCCGAAGCGACGCTTATGGCGCAACGGCAAAGGCGCTGTGAGAAAATCTGGCCCGCAGTCAATCCGTCCCCGTTTCTTTCAGGCAGCATGGACGAGTGCATGAAAAACGGCATCGACATTACGCAAGGCGGGGCGAAATACAACACCACGGGCTGTGTAGTCGCTTACCTGGCAAACGCCGTTGATTCCCTTGCGGCGGTAAAGTACCTTGTCTATGATGAAAAAATCTGTCCGCTCGCGCAACTGCGGGAAGCGCTCAGGGCAGACTGGAAAGGTTATGAAAGACTGCAGTTGGTTGCAAAAAACAGAGCGCCTAAGTGGGGCAACAATGACGGCCGGGCTGACTGCCTTGCGGTTGAACTGGCGGAGTTTATTGCTTCCGTAATCAACGCCGCGCCGAACGGGCGCGGGGGAAAATTTATGGCGGCATTATTCGGACAGCAGATGTTGGAACACGGTAGAATGACAGGGGCGCTGCCTGACGGGCGCAATGCAGGCAGTCCGCTTTCAAAGAACCTGTGCGCATCCGTTGCCATGGACAAAAACGGAGTTACCGCTCTGATGAACTCGGTTTTGAAGATAGACTGCTCACTTTTTCCCAACGGTGCGGCTCTTGACCTGATGCTTCATCC
>CAYOWY010000202.1:0-2932 GCA_964407805.1 uncultured bacterium
ATGGAACCTATAAAATTCCCTAAATACACAATGAACCAGTTTCGGAAAAGTTTAAGGACATTATATTTTCCCTTAAGCGTCCCGATGCTCATGAGAATATTGCCTGTAAAAAGTTCGGCGCCCGGTATGAGGACAAGCATAAGCCCCAGACTGAATACACTGCCAGAAAGAAGCCTGGTCACTCCGGGATCAAGCGTCCCGCCGGTGGAAACGCTCAATGCTGCTTGTGCGCCAAACCCGATATAAATCCCTGCAAGTATTCCGAACAGAAGAAGTTCCAATCCTTCCGCCTCCGCCTTTTTACTGCCGATGCGCATGAGTTCATGAGAAACTTCAGGCGGTGAAAGAAAAAATTTGTCCATAATCTTTCTCCTCTATATTATCTTCAGCGAAAAATCCAGGGATTTTGCAGAATGCGTAATTGAACCTGCGGAGATTCTGTCAACAGGCAGTTTGCTTATCTCTTTTATGGTGCCCAATCCGACATTCCCCGACCATTCAATAACGACCTTCTTCCGGTCTTTTCCGAGGAACTTCACAAATTTTTTCAGTTCGGATTTATCCGCGTTGTCAAACATTATAATGTCAGCTCCCGCAAGAAAGGCCTGCTTTGCCTCGTTGCAATTCTCGACCTCAACCTCCACGGCATATTCCCTTTTTGCCTTTTCCTTAGCCATCCTCACAACCCTGAACAGCGCCCTCGCCCGTCCGTCAATCTTCTCACGACGCATGTAAGCATAAACGTGATTTTCCTTTATGAGAACCATGTCATACAAGCCAAACCTGTGGTTTTTCCCGCCGCCGGTTCTCACGGCATATTTTTCAAGTTCTCTCAAGAGAGGAGTTGTCTTGCGCGTATCGTAAATATCCGTAAGGCCGCCTGCTTTTTTTACAAATTCTTTTGTAAGAGTGGCTATGCCGGACAGATGCTGGAGGAAATTTAAAGCGGTCCTCTCCCCGGCCATCATCTCTTTCACAGGCCCTTTTATTTCGGCAACGACGCGGTTTCTGCAAACGGTATCTCCGTCCTTTACATTGAACCGGAACCTGAAATCGGGAGAGAGAGACAGGAAAACTTTTTTAAATATCCCGATACCGCAGATAACTCCTTCCTCTTTCGCCGTGAGAACGGCGCCAACCTTAAAATTTTCACCGAAGAGGAATCCGGACGTTGCATCTCCCCTGCCCATGTCCTCCTTCAGCGCTTCCTCTATCAAGCGGGAAACCTCTTTTTTCATAGCGTAGATGTTACCACTTTCCCTGAATAGTTTCAATTCTAACCAGCGTGTTTGTTGATAGTGCAGGGATTGCCGCGAGCCGAAAAAATCGGCTCTCGCAATGACAAAGGGGGCGGGAATTACAGATAAAAAAGAGAGGGGGGCGTTTCAAGAACGCCCCCCTCAAACTTCTCGCAGTTAATTCAAGTTAGAAAGCAAGCTTCATGGAACCGATTAACTGCCACGGATTCTTCGCATCGGCCATCACATCGTCAACCATGTCCCCGATCAAAAGCACGCCTGCATCAAGTCCGAAAGACAGGTCTTCGGTGTACTGGTAGTTCATGCAAAGATCCAGTTCGTTTCCGAGCACTTCAGAGACACCGCCTACGGTGTCAAGCGCTCTGAGGTGGAACCAGTTCAGGCCAAGCGCCAAACTGGAAGTCGGCTTTAAGCTGGCTCCGAGTTTGAAAGCCTGAAGTCCGGTTGCTCCAGCACCCAGGGTAAGCGCAGGAGTCATGAAGACGCCATCGCCCGCGGAGAAGACTGCCGGGTAGGCAATCTTACCGACTCTGGAAGCAACGTTGGACGGAAATACCGGTATCCACGCGGTTATGTCAGTGGAACTATCCTGCTCTGTGAAGTGGCTGTATCCGGCGGAAAGCGTCGGGGCCATTTCGCCACCGAGAGTGAAATCCACACCGAGAAGCGCCGCCCATCCGTCAGCATCCGCACCAATGGCATCAATGGAACCCAGCTGTTTTGCGAACTCGCCGGTGATGTTCAGAGCATCCATCGGAGAAAGTCCTGCCCTGATGCCCAGTGTCCACATATTCATTCCGTCCATGGCAGTACCATCTTCCATCCTGAGGTATACCGCATAGGGCTCAAGATTGAAAATCTCGCCGTTATACTTAAGAGCTACCGCATAAAGGTCGAGGTCTTCGATCGGCAGACCCGTTCCGAAGATATCTCCGTATGTTTCAAGAATCTTCGCCTTGATTCCGGACACAGTGACGTCGGCCATCGGGAAGGTGTAGTCAACCCTGATAGCATCAAACGCCTTTTGTTTTCCGTAATCAAGAGCGGCGGTGCCGATGTCGGCGCCGATGTAATCTATCGCTCTGTACCTGCTGCCAAGTACGAGGCCGTCGCCTATCTGAATTTCCTGTCTTCCGACAGTCAGGTCAAGGCCGGCGGTCATGATGTCGGCAACCTTTACATACGCGAGGTCAAGAATAATGCTTCCTTCAATTTCTCTAAGGTAGTCATTTCCGAAGTCTCTCTCGTTGATTAATCTGACCATCGCGGTTACGTTATCTGCAAGCTCCGCCTTTACCCACACTCTTGTTCCCATGTAGGTGAAGGTGAATGAATCTGAATCTCCGTCAAAATCAAAGCTCTTGCGGTAGAGACCTTTTACATCCATGTCTCCGCCGACCATGATGTTCTGAACTGCGGCAAACGCCGGGATTGTCATCCCCGCGATTAAAACCGCGACCAGAATCTTTGCTATTCTACTTCTCATTGTTAATCTCCTTGGTTATCTATGCTCATCCGCTTAGGCATTTAATTGTGCCTTTGCGGAAAGTCATTCGTCCTTCTATATCCGTCTGCTTTTATCTCCAGCCCGCGCCTTCTTTTTGCTCACCTCCTTATTCGGCAGTATTAAACTGGAGTGCAGAAGATAGTTAAGTATAATTATACCTGTATAC
>CAYOWY010000203.1:0-2907 GCA_964407805.1 uncultured bacterium
TTGCGTCAAAATCAAGGGTGCCCTTTTTTACAAGAGGAATCTCTTTCTCCGCAACCCCGCCGTTATAAGGGTTATTGAAGCATGTTATCTTCAGAATACCGTCTTCAATCCTGTACAGGCTCTGGTTTTCCGACGCTTTTACGCTCCAGCCCAATTCGGTGAGAGGCGTCCCGTCTTTAATCCCGTCAAAATTCTCGCTGTATATCGCCTCGGCGCCGAGCATTGAGGCCAGAAAGAGAAGGGAACAAACTATGCCTGTCTGTAATTTTTTCGTTGTCATCTGCCACCTCCTATCCCGGCTACTATTACCGCCGCCTGTTCAAGTTCCGGAACGTCTATCACAAGAAACCCGTTTTCAATCCTGAATTTAAGTTCTCTCCGATTAGGATACGGCTCGGGAAGGAGAGCGTTGACTCCCGTGCATTTTTCACCTTCCCCCAGTTTTACGGAGACCTTTATGCTGCGCTTCGTTTCGGGAATTTCATGGTACATTGATATGTAATCGGACTTCGGCAGGTTAAGCAGATGCACTGCAACTTCCCTTTTCCCGTTTTCAAGCGTTCTTCCGTAAGTGAACGGCTTCCAGAGGATTCTGTCGGAACCTTCCACCGCCACGTCCCCCGCCGGAAGCTTTTTGAACCGCGGGTCGTAGAAATATTCGGAGAATCTGAAAGAGTATGCAAACCTTTTCCATCCGTCGTCTATGGAATTTTTCGGCCCTATCTTGCCGTACCAATGGACGCCTGAAGAAAAAGCGATTAATTGTATGAGCCGCTGGGTAATCCCTCCGGGCGCGTAGGTCATCCAGCCCACCGCCGGCTGAGCGCCGTTTCTCCTCACAACCTGTGTGTTGTCAACCAGCTCGTTTGCCCATCTATCCCATGTATGCAAACCCTGCGATTCGGATGTGTAGTTGAGCAGGAATTCAAAGAGGATTCCTGATTTTGTGGACTGTTCGGCGAGATATTTAGGGAATGCGTCTTCAAGCTTGTACCGGTATCCGGCATTCGTCATGTATTCAAACCTCGGGTACTTCGCATTAACCTCTCTTCTCCACAGTTTCAGAAGGTTTGCCGCTATATCGTCCGGGTCCTTGAACAATTCTTCCGTTGAAACACCGTCAAAGTTGTACCACACCACCTCATTTTTTCTCATTATGTCAAGAGGGTCGGGAGGCACTGCAGGGATAAAATTCCAGTCCCATCTCACTCCGTCCCATCCGAACATGTCTGTGGAAGCAACCATCTCCTGCGCCCAGCGTTTTACCCGCTCCTCGGTATAAACGTGTGCTCCGACCACCGCATACCTGTCTTTCCCGTGCAGCTTACTGCCCCAGATATAAATCTGCCCGTCTTTGGTATACTGTATCTCCTCAGGATTCTGCATCGCCCCCGGAAGGCTGGCAAAACCCGATGCCAGCGTCACCACCCTGACGCCGTTTTTCTTGCCCAGCGCAACCAGGTTTTTTATGAACTGCCGGGTTATGGTGGTGGTGTATGCGGTCTGGGATTCCGTGTGCGGCGCAAACACCTCGGTGTCCGGCGTCATATCATATATCTCGTCCGGCATCCAGCAGTAGTATTCAACAATGCCGTTGTAGTTTTCCCTCAAGTTGTGTATAAGGTATCCCTCCTGCCCTTCCCTGTTCATCCAGCCCGGGTTGGCGACGTAAGGATGGCCGACCTTTGTGAACTGTTCCGCTACTGCAAAATACTCCCTTTTTGCTCCCGCCTGCTTGCCGCCTTTTGATATTTCCGCGCTCAATTCATAGCCGTAGTCCCTTCCGGCGTTATTCCACTTTACGGGTATCTCCTTTTTTTCGTCGGGAGAAAGGACAACCTGCTCCTTGAGTATAGTCTCCTTTTGGTCAATCCCGCCCGTAATCTGCACAACCAGCTCCGCTTCCGCCTTTTCGCCGGAGTTGTTCTTCAAGGTTACAATCCCCTCTCCTGTTTCATCCGGCCAGTATATCAGTTTGGACGGCATAACCTTCTCAACGGTAATCCCTTCTTTTGCGGGAAGCAGTTTCTTCGCCAGAGCGGCGGCATCTTCAGTACTGCCGGCAAATACCTTCAGGTTTATGGAAACCGGCTTTCCTGCCGCATCCCATCTCAACACCCTGCTGTAAACTCCCATTGAAAGGAATCTTCCCGAAAAGCCCTCCTCCCGCCCTCTCTGCAGGTATCCGAGAGAGCGCAGGTTTTCGGGGCTGTCAACGAGGAAACCTATCCCGCCTTTTGCTGCGGAGTCATAGGCAAAAACATATCCGGGTGCGAGGGAATGATATTCCCACCCCTCGTTGGCGCCGTATCTTTCTCCGCCGGGATAAAATAACGTTGAAGGACTGAAGCCGTTAGACCTCAACTGTACGTAGGCCTCGGCAAGCCGTGTCTTCGGCGTTACCGTATAGCTTATGTTCAGGTAAGGCGCATCTTCGGAGACGGACACCGACTGGGTTGTCTTTGCCAGTGCGCCTTCCCATTCAAAGGTGAAAACAGCTCCGTTTGCCGTCTTTTCCGTTATACTGAATTTTGCAGGCGCGGACAGGTTTCTCTGTGCATCCGTCGCCGGGCTCTTGGCGAATGTATTGCTGTATTTGTTCTGCTCGCCGCATTCTACCGCGGTAAGGGAAATTATTGTATCAAACGTTTTTGTCGCGGATGCGGGTTTTATGCTTTTTATCACGCCTGTTTTTGCCAGAGAAATCTCATAGTTTTTGGTTTTAACCTGGAACGCATCCGTTCCTTCGTTAATCTCAAAGGAAAAAGCATGCGCACCGGGAAAAACCAGCAGGATAAACAAGCATAAAAAAATCCGTCTTGTTGTATTCATCCAGAACCCCCCTTTACCGATTTGATTTCATACATAGAGCTTTGTTGCCTGCGTCGGCCGGCTTCCTCAACGTAC
>CAYOWY010000204.1:0-2886 GCA_964407805.1 uncultured bacterium
GGATAAGTATGTCTATTATTTTGGTGCAGGAAAAGCTGACGGCGACGGTAAAATGAAGGAATTACTCGGCGGAAAGGGAGCGGGGCTTGCGGAAATGGTAAAGCTTGATATCCCTGTTCCAGCCGGATTCACAATTACGACGGATGTATGCACCTATTATTATCAAAAAGGCAAGCATCTTCCCGATAAACTGGAAGACGAGATAAAAGGGCATCTTTCCAGCGTTGAGAAAGTAATGGGCAGTAAATTCGGGGATGCGGAGAATCCACTGCTTGTTTCTGTCCGCTCCGGCGCAAGGAAGTCCATGCCGGGCATGATGGAAACCGTTCTCAACGTGGGTCTTTGTTCCGCGACGATTCCGGGGCTTGTCAGGAAAACAAACAATCCGCGTTTTGTTTACGACGCTTACAGGCGCCTTATCATGATGTATTCCGACGTTGTCATGGAAAAAGCCGCCGGACTGGAACCTGCGGAGGGAAAGGGCATCAGAGTCCAGCTTGATAAAATGATGGGCGAGATAAAGGCAAAGAAGGGATATAAATCAGATACGGATATGACTGCGGACGACCTTAAGGATTTGTGCGAAGCGTTCAAGAAGAGGGTTAAGGAAGTGGTGGGAGCCGAGTTTCCCGACAACGCATGGGAGCAGTTGATGGGCGGAATTAAGGCCGTTTTCCAGTCATGGAACGGGAAAAGGGCTGTCTCTTACCGCAGAATTGAAGGTATCCCAGACGAATGGGGCACGGCGGTTAACGTTCAGGCGATGGTTTTCGGAAACATGGGGGAGACCTCCGCAACGGGAGTCGCTTTTTCAAGGAATCCCGCGACCGGAGAGAACAAGTTTTACGGCGAGTGGCTTGTGAATGCGCAGGGTGAGGATGTTGTGGCGGGGATAAGGACGCCGAATCCTCTGAATGAAGAGACCAAAAACGAGCAGAACCAGCATCTGCACTCGCTTCAGGAGTCGATGCCTGATGTCTACAAAGAATTGTCGGATATAAGGTTGAGGCTTGAAGAACACTTCAGGGACATGCAGGACATAGAGTTTACGATACAGGAAGGACGCCTGTGGATGTTGCAGTGCCGCGTTGGAAAAAGGACAGGAACCGCCGCCCTCAATATGGCTATGGATATGCTTTCGGAAGGCATGATAGAAGGAAAAGAGGCCGTTATGAGATTGACGGCCGCACAGGTCGATGAACTTCTGCATCCCCTAATAGACCCTAAAGCCGAGGCAAAAACAAAACCTCTCGCAAAGGGGCTTCCTGCCGGTCCAGGCGGAGCTGCCGGACATATGGTATTTACCGCCGACGACGCAGTTAAATGGGCTAAGAAGGGCAAGGATGTTATTCTGGTAAGGGAAGAAACCAATCCTGAAGATGTGGAAGGAATGAGGGCCGCCAAAGGCATACTTACGGGAAAAGGCGGCATGACGAGCCATGCGGCTCTGGTTGCCCGTGGATGGGGGAAGTGCTGTATCGTAGGATGCGCAGCTCTCAAGATAGACGTTCATAAGAAAACACTGTCGGTAGACGGCAAAAATTTCAAGGAAGGGGACGTTGTTACACTCAACGGTACCAGGGGGTACGTGTACGAGGGAAGCCTTCCGATGATTGACGCAACGGAAAATCCGCGCTTTGCGGAATTCATGAAGATAGCCAATTCCATCAGAAAGATGGGAGTCAGGGCAAATGCCGATACGCCGGACGATGCAAGAAACGCGCTTGCTTTCGGAGCGGAGGGCATAGGGCTTTTCAGGACGGAACATATGTTTTACGGCAAGAATTCTGAAGAGCCGCTGTTCCGCTTGAGGAAGATGATAGTTGCCAATACGGCCGATGAGAGAAAAGCCGCGCTGGATGAGTTGATGCCTTATGTTAAGAAGGATATAAAAGCGACCATGGAAGTTATGAAAGGGCTTCCCGTTACCATAAGGCTCCTTGACCCGCCTCTCCATGAATTTGTGCCGAAACGCGAGAGCGAGCAGTCCAAATTAGCGGAGAGTCTCGGGATATCCCTTGAAGAGTTTAAAAAGAGAGGAGAGGCCCTGCATGAAACGAATCCTATGATGGGGCACCGCGGCGTGCGTCTGGGAGTAATATACCCGGAAATTACGGAGATGCAGGTCAGGGCAATATTTGAAGCCGTGGCGGAACTTAATAAAGAAGGCAAAAAGGCTATGCCCGAGATTATGGTCCCCGTCGTAAGCACGGTTGAGGAACTTATAGACCAGAAGAAAATCGTAGATAAAGTACATAAGGAAGTCTGCGGCAAATACGGCGTGGAAAAGATAGAATATCTTTACGGAACAATGATTGAGATTCCGAGGGCTGCTCTTACCGCCAACAAGATTGCGGCCGAGGCGGAATTCTTCTCCTTCGGAACAAACGACCTTACGCAGATGGGCTTCGGATTCTCCAGGGACGACATAGGCGCATTTGCCCCGGGATATCTTGACAAAAAGATTCTTTCCGACGACCCGTTCCAGACGCTGGACCAGGAAGGCATAGGCGAACTGGTTGATATCGGAATTAAGAGAGGAAGAAGCACACGCCCGAATCTTAAGGTGGGCATATGCGGAGAACACGGCGGAGAAGCGGAATCGGTAAAGTTCTGCCACAGAGAAAAGATGAATTATGTAAGCTGTTCCCCTTTCAGGATTCCCATAGCAATCCTCGCTGCGGCACAAGCCGCGGTAGAGGAAGCCAAGAAGTCCTGAAGTTACTAAGTTTGCAAGTGTGAAACTTCATAACTTATGAAGTAGTAAAGTTATGAATATAAGCAGGAAAAGCGCACGGTTTCTTCATTGAGAAAGAAGCCCGTGCGCTTTTTTTTTGCCTGCTTTAGGGCAGGCGGCATTAGGCGGCATTTTGCCCTGTTAGGTGA
>CAYOWY010000205.1:0-2869 GCA_964407805.1 uncultured bacterium
AAAGTGGACAACCCTTACGAATGAAGGCAATGTATTAGGATTGATGAAAAAAATGCCCGAAGGGAAATACAATCATGACGGATATGCCTAATATAGTATTCGTGATTTGCGATGACCTCGGAATAAACGACCTGTGCTGTTACGGTCGTAAAGAACACAATACTCCCAATCTTGACCGTATTGCGGCGCAGGGGGTGCGTTTCACATCCGCATACGCGTCGCAGGCGATTTGCTCGGCGTCGCGGGCAGGATTGCTTACCGCACTCAATCCGGCACGGCTGCACCTTACCACGTATCTGCCGGGGCGTCCAGACTACAATTCCCAGCGTCTCCTGCAACCCGAAATCATGATGCATGTCCCGCTTTCGGTGAAGACCTTTCCCCGCTATTTCGAAGAAGCAGGGTATGTTACGGGGTTTATCGGCAAGTGGCATATCGGAAAGGAATTCGGCCCTGCTCAACACGGTTTCGACTATGTTTATCATCCCGGAGAAGGCAAAAACACGACGCCGTCGGATACCGAAGGGGGAAAGGCGGAATACGAACTGACGCGCGAGGCGATAAGGTTTATCGAAAAAAACAAGGACCGTCCTTTTGTTGCTTATCTCGGACACTACACGCCGCATATTCCTTATACGGCGCATCAGCGCCTGGTTGACAAAAACAGGGACGCTTTTGAACCGGTATATGCCGCGCTGATGGAAACGCTTGACGATACCGTCGGACTTCTTACCGCCAAACTGGAAGAATTGCAACTGGCTGAAAACACCATTCTGGTTTTTACATCGGACAACGGAGGCCTTCACGTACCCGAAGGGAAATACGAAAGGGTTACGCACAATACCCCTTATCGCGCAGGCAAAGGTTACGCATACGAAGGCGGTCAGCGTGTTCCGCTGATTGTGCGCTGGCCCGGACATATACCGGAAAACCGCGTGATACATCAGCCCGTAAACAATATCGACTGGATTCCCACTCTGCTGGAACTTGCCGGAGCGTCCGTGCCTCAGGGTCTGGATGGAATCAGTTTCGCAAAGGGTTTGACCGGCGGCGCATTCCCCGAACGGAAGATATTCTGGCATTTCCCGCACTACACCAATCAGGGCGGACGTCCGAGCGGGGCCGTTCGTGACGGTGACTGGCTGCTGATTGAGTTATACGATGAAGAGAGGAGCGAACTTTATAATTTATCGGCGGATATCGGCGAAAAAGACGACGTGTCGGGAAAACATCCCGGACGGGCCGCTTCCATGCTTGCCGGCCTGGATGCGTGGCGTAAGGAAAACAAGGTTCAATACAACAGGCCTAACCCGGACTGCGATGAAGAAAAGTACAGAAAACTTTACATGGAAACTGACCCGGGCAGGTTCGACCCGTTAACGGCAGACGAAAATGCATGGGCTGGTATCAGGAAATGGCGCCAAATGATGGACGCTCCGCGGTTGAAATTGAAGTAAAATCCAAAGAACATACAAAATGCGGGAGGAACAGGCATGAATGCACCGGGAAAGATGCGCGTGGGAATCATAGGATACGGGGTCAGGGGAAGCGGCGTGACAAAACAGATTCTTGCCAGTCCGATGTATGAAATTACAGCGCTGGCGGATACGGATAAAGAAGCGTGCGCCCGCATGAAACAGGAACCCGGGCTGCAAAATGCCCGGATTTTTACGGATTATAAAGAAGTTTTGTCCCTTCCCGAAGTAGAAGGGGTTTTCGTGATGGCTCCGCAGATGTTTCACAAGGAAATCAGCGTTGATGCTTTTGCCGCAGGGAAACACGTATACTGTGAAAAACCCATGGCTGTTTCCGTGGAAGACTGCGATGCAATGATAGAAGCGTCCGGGAAAGCCGGCAGGATACTTATGGTAGGGTTACAGATGCGGTATCATGCGCATCTTAAAAAAATGCACAGTATTATCCTATCCGGCGAAATAGGAAAACCCGTGATGCTTTGGCTGAAAGAATTCAGGGACCCGTTTCCCTGTACAATGGGATGGGCTTTCGCACGCAAAAATTCCGGCGGGCTTCTCGTTGAAAAAAACTGCCACCATTTTGATATTTTCAACTGGTTTTCCGGGTCTGCTCCGGTGAGAGTTTTTGCAAGCGGAGGACAGGATGTGTATGCAAAGCCGCACGGAATAGATTCCGATATTCTCGACAATGCATGGGTTACGGTTGAATACGAAAGCGGCGCCCGCGCGCTTCTCGGCATATGCATGTTTGCCGGTATGCCCTCGATGAAAGAAGGCGGCAGGGGGATACACGTCAGGGACATAGGAGCGGTGGGCGAAAAAGGGATGGTTCGCACCGAGGGATTTGACCTGGGCCGTTCGGTGGAAGTAAGATATGTATCCGGAAGTGAAAAGGCCGTATACGACCAGTCGCGGAGGTATAATATGCCCTGTAATTGCAGTTTAGACGGCAACCAGGGCATACTTGAAATGTTTTTTGACTGCGTAAGCAATGGCATACAGCCCGAAACCTCCGGGCAGGCGGGGAAAATTGCGGTTGCGTTGGGGCTGGCGGCTGAAAAATCGGCTGAAAGCAGGAGGGTCGTTTCCCTGGCGGAGGTTTTATGAAATGTTTACGGAACTGAGCGGGTCTGCCTATCAGATTGGTAAAAAGGCAGGTTCTTTGTCAAAGGATGTTCTGGTTGAAAGAATAAAATACGTACGCAGGATTCAAAAATGCAAGAAGTTTTCTTCAGAGATTTTAAATGCGCGGATAAAAGACTGGACTGAATTAGTCGGGAAAATCGCTCCTGACTGGCTTGAAGAAGTTAAAGGCATTGCGGATGGAGCCGGCGTTGACGCAGACGAGATAATTCTTTTAAACTGTCTGCCCCCCGGTTTTTACCCTTCCGTTT
>CAYOWY010000206.1:0-2863 GCA_964407805.1 uncultured bacterium
AAGAGACAGGGCGTTTACAATAAACACCAGTATAAAGAAAATGAAGATGGCACCTGCGGGCATATGGTCTATAGCCATATAAGAGCTGTGAGTAACGTTTACCGAGTACTGTGCGACGAAAGCCACAAGAACAGAAAGAAGCAGTCCTGCAATAAACGCCCGTTTGGTCAGAAAATTATCCACTTGTTCCTCCTTTTAAACCCTGTTCTATAGTATAGGCCGTTTCAATAATTTTCTCTTCTCTGAAATGCGGTGCTATAATCTGCAGTCCCACCGGCAGCGAAGAAGCAAAACCGGCCGGTATGTTCATTGCAGGCAGTCCTGCAAGATTTACGTTTGCCGTAAAAATGTCCGAAAGATACATTTTAATGGGGTCTTCCTTTTTCTCCCCGAGCTTAAAAGGCAGTTCGGGGGTAGTCGGAGTGATAATTACGTCCACTTCCCTGAACGCTTCGGTAAAATCCTTCCCTATAAGCGCTCTGACCTTCTGCGCTTTTATGTAATAAGCGTCATAGTAGCCGGAAGAAAGCACGTATGAACCGAGGATTATCCTTCTCTTCGCCTCCGCACCGAAACCCTCTCCCCTCGTGTTTATATACATCTCCCGCAGGTCTTTATAGTTGTCCGTCCTGAAACCGTATTTCACCCCGTCAAACCTCGCAAGGTTGGAACTCGCCTCCGCGGTGGCAAGTATATAATACACGGCTATTCCATATTTTGTATGAGGCAGTGAAATCCGCTTTATTTCCGCTCCCCTTTTTTCAAGGAGGCGCGTTGCCTCCATAACCCTGTTTTTTATTGACTCCTCTATACCTGATGCAAAATATTCATCAGGAATGCCTACCCGCAATCCCTTAACATCTTCCTTCAGGGAATCCGTATAATCGGGAACGTTTATATCCACGGATGTGGAATCTTTTGCATCCCTGCCGGAAATAACGTTCATAAACATGCAGGCATCTCTCACGTCCTTTGCCAGCGGCCCTATCTGATCAAGGGAAGAAGCAAAGGCTATCAGTCCGTATCTGGAAACCCTGCCGTACGTAGGCTTTAAACCTACAACTCCGCAGAAAGCCGCCGGCTGTCTTATGGAGCCGCCTGTATCTGAACCTAGTGCGCCGAAGCACAAATCCGCCCCGGCCGCAGCCGCAGACCCGCCCGAAGACCCGCCCGGTACGCGCATTTCGTCAAAGGGATTTTTTGTGGGACCGAACGCGGAACTTTCCGTTGATGACCCGAAAGCAAACTCGTCCATATTTGTTTTCCCCGCAATCAGGGCTCCGGATTGTCGAAGCCTTTCTATTACCGTTGCGTCATAAGGAGGGGAAAAGTTTTCCAGCATCCTGGAAGCACATGTTGCAGGCATTCCTTTTATGCAGATATTGTCCTTAACGGCAACAGGGATGCCTTCCATGTATCCCAGCCGTTCGCCGGAAGCTATTTTTTTATCAACCTTCTTTGCGTCTTCAATAACACCGGGATTCAAATAAAGGTAGCTGTGCAGGTTTTTGTCTTTTTTTTCTATTGCAGCCAGCAGTGCTTGGACGGCTTCAACGCAGGATATCTCTTTTTTTGCAAGCAGTTCTTTCAACTGCCAGGCTGTTAATTTGAGTATATCCATCATTTGAGGTATTTTCTCGGGTCCGCTATTTTTCCTTCAATACTGCTTGCCGCAACCGTTGCGGGAGATGCGAGGTATATGAAAGCATTCTGGTTTCCCATCCTGCCCTTGAAATTTCTGTTTGCGGTGGATATTACGTTTTCACCGTCGGAAGGAATCCCCTGGTGAGTTCCCACGCAGGGGCCGCATCCGGGATTTGTGACGCATCCGCCCGCTTCGGTTATAGTTTGGATGTATCCTTTTTTCATGCACTCAAGATAAATCTGCCTTGAGCCGGGGGCGCAGATAAGCCGAACACCGCTTTTAACACTTTTACCCTTCAGGATTTTTGCCGCAATTTCAAAATCCTCCGTTCTGCCGTTGGTGCAAGTGCCGATAAACGCCTGCCGTATCTCCGCTCCCTTCACCTGCTCAATATCGTCAACGTTGTCAACCGTATGCGGCAAGGCGATTTGAGGAGAAAGATCTGATATATTTATCTCTTCTTCTCTTTCATAAGCCGCGTCAGTGTCGGCGCAAACAGGCTTTGTTTTTTTTGCGCCATGCTCCTTGAGCCACTTCAAAGTTTTTTCGTCCGCCTCCATTATCCCGCACTTTGCGCCTACCTCTGTCATCAGGTTGCATATCGTAAACCTGGCGCTCATTGAAAGCAGGGAGGCCGCATTTCCGGTTATCTCTACGCTTTTATAAAGAGCTCCTTCGGCAGTAAGCCGCTTCACTATTGCAAGCGCAATATCCTTGCCGAAGACGCCCTTCGGCATTTTGCCTTTCAATACAATCTTTACAGTCTGTGGTACCTTGAACCATAAACTGCCTGTCAGAAGCGCGATTGCAAGGTCTGTCGATCCCACTCCCGAAGACATTGCGTTCAGGGCTCCGTAGGTTGGCGTATGACTGTCCGCTCCGAGCACAAGATTGCCGCAAGTCACAAGTCCCTTCTCCGGCAGAAGTACATGGCAGACACCCTCTCCGATGTCAAAAAGTCCTATCCCGTATTTTGAGGCAAAATCCCTCATCATCTTATGGAGGGCGGAGACACCCTGGGACTGGCTGGGGCTGTTATGGTCTATGACAAAAACCGCCTTCTTTTTGTCAAAAACCCTCTCGGCGTCAAACTTTTCAAACGCCTTTATCACGAGGGGGGCAGTGCCGTCCTGCGCCATCACAAAATCAACTTTTGCAAGGGTTATATCCCCTGCAAAAACTTTTTTTTCCGAGTGGGCGGAAAGAATTTTTTCCGCT
>CAYOWY010000207.1:0-2863 GCA_964407805.1 uncultured bacterium
GTGGATAAGAGACAGGTATAGGAGACTTCAATTCCTGCGCCCTTTTCCGCACCGCAAGATATTCAAGTATCCTTTCCTTTATCTTCTCAAGGCCGTAGTGGTCTTCGTTGAGAATCTCTTCCGCGTGCTTTATGTCAAGATTGTCCTGCGTTTCAACTTCCCACGGAAGGTTTATGAGCCATTCAAGGTACGTCCTGATAACCGTCGCTTCAGGAGAAAGAGGCATCGTTTTTGAAAGCCGGGAAAGCTCTTCCGCCGCTTTTGCTTCGGCGTTTTTCGGCATCCTGGATTTTTTTATTTTTGCCCTCAACTGGCTTATCTCGTCGCTCTCCCCTTCCTTACCCAACTCCTTCTGTATCTCCTTCAGTTGTTCGGTAAGAAAATACTGCTTCTGGGTGTCTTCTATTTTTTTGATAACCTGATTCTGTATCTTTTTCTGGACTTCAAGAACCCCTATTTCGCTGTTCAGGATGTCTATGAGCAGTCGGAGTCTGTTCTCCACGGGGATTGTTTCCGCTATGGTTCCCTTGTCCTTTAGCTTAAGGGGAAGGTACCCGGCGACTGTATCGCAAAGACGCGAAGGGTCCTCAATAGTGGATATCGTGGTGTAGAGTTCTTTCGGCACGGAAGTGTTGAGGGCAAGGTATTTCTCAAGGAGTCCGTTAACAAGCCTTGAAAGAGCTTCGTTCTCCTTGTTTTTGGATTCGGCCGGCTTTTCAATAACCTTCTCCGCACT
Source organism: uncultured bacterium (assembly GCA_964407805.1). Classification (GTDB taxonomy): domain Bacteria; phylum Ratteibacteria; class UBA8468; order B48-G9; family JAFGKM01; genus JAFGKM01. The sequence goes on from CAYOWY010000207.1 coordinate 737, forward strand.
GCAGATGTACGTCTTTTTGTCCTTGGCAAAATCCTTTATCAAAACCCTGTTCATGACCTCCACGAGAATCTTCATCAATCCGTTCTGCTCCCTGACGCTCTGTATAACCTTCACCGAAACGCCTACGGAGAGGAGGTCTTTCATTTCAGGGTCGTCAACCTGCGGGTTGGTCTGGAAAACAACCAGCAGTTCTTCCTCGCTGGCAAGCGCATCTTCAACCGCATTTATGGAACGCGTTCTGCCTACAAGGAGAGGGACGACCATGTTGGGAAATATAATAAGGTCCCTCAAAGGCAGGGCGGGCATAACCTTCCTGTTGTTTCTGTTATTTTTTTTCAGTATTGTCATTTTTTTTCAGCAGGGATATTTTTGACGACTTGATGATTTTATCGCCCAACCCGTAACTTACAGCTTCTTCGGCATCCATGAAGTAATCCCTGTCGGTGTCTTTCTCCACTTTCTTAACGGACTGCCCGGTATGAAGGGCCAGGATGTTGTTGACAATCTCCCTTAAACGCATCATTTCTTTTGTCTGTATGTCAACGTCTTTTGCGGTACCCTCCACTCCGCCCCACGGCTGGTGTATCAAGACTCTGCTGGTTGGCAGGAGCAGCCTTTTTCCTTTCGCCCCGCCGGCAAGCAGAAGCGCACCCATGCTTGAGGCCTGCCCTATGCAGTAAGTGCAAACATCGCATGAGACAAACTGCATGGTGTCGTATACCGCAAGCCCTGCCGTGATTGAACCGCCCGGAGTATTGAGGTACAGATGTATGTCTTTCTTCGGGTCTTCGTTCTGCAGGAAGAGAAATTCGGCTATGACGACGTTTGCAAGATGGTCGGTTATCGCCGAGCCGATGAATATAATCCTGTCTTTGAGGAGGCGGGAATATATGTCGTAGGCGCGCTCACCTCTTTCAGTCGATTCTATTACGTAAGGTATCAGCTGTCCTTTCATTTTAAGGTCTCCAGTTTTTTCTCTTCGCCAGGCAGAATAACCCTCTTTATGAAATTGACGTTATTCTTCAACACACTGAACGCCTTCTGAATCCTTATTTCGTCTTTCAAATCGTCCATCTTATCGGCTTTTTCCAGTTTCTCTTTCATTTGTTCAAATGAATCTCCGGTTGCGCGGCTAAGCCGGGTTATCTTTTCTTTTATTTCCTCTTCCCCGACATCTATTTTTTCGCTTTCGGCAACTTTGTCCAGTATGAAATACCTTCTCACTGACGCTTCTGCTTCCGGCTTCACCTTTTCAAAAATCTCCTTCGCGATCTTTTCCTTTTCCTCCTGCGTTTTTTCTTTAAGGTCCATATGTCCGAAATAATCCTCCGTATATCTCACCGCCTGCTCGTTCACCATCTTTTCGGGTAGGGGAAAATCCGCGCCTTTGAAAAGTTCGTCCCACAGCTGTTTATCTTCTTCCGTAGAAGCATGCATCCTGTTATATTCTTCCAACTGCTGTCTTATCCTGTCGCGCCACGCCTTTCTTTTGGACGGCTCGATGATTGTGGCGGCGAATTCAGGCTTTTTTTCCCATTCCGCGAGCACCTCGTCCACGTTCTTTTCCGTTACGGGCTCGGGCGTTCTTTTCTTGACGGAAATGCCTTTGTATTTTTTCAGCGTTACTTCCGGTTTTAGTTCCACGTAAACCTTGAACTTCAATCCGCCTCCGTCAAGGTCAACGCCGAACACATCCGGCTCCACGGCCGGTAAAAATCCCTTTTCCTTAATAGCGGAGAAATAGATTTCAGGGATTATGCGCTTGATGAGATTTTCCTTTATCTCATCGGAGAATTTTGATTCTATGATGGATTCCGGCACTTTGCCCTTACGGAAACCCTCTACGGAGGCGTTTTCCTTTATTTCCCTGATAATCAGGCGGCGCTCTTCGTGCACCCTGCTCTTCTCTACGTCAAAAGACATTTCTCTTCACAATGCGGATTTTTCGGATACTTCTACCATTGTTTTCTCCATGAGATTAATTTAGATGAACTTTCTTCTGTAAGGTTTCAGATAATTTATTCGCTGATAGGTCGTTTATTTCAAAAACAGTGCGATAAATCGCACCGCTACATGTTCTATCTCGCAATTTCTGACGTCTTGCGCAGATACTGCCTGCGCTTCGGT
>CAYOWY010000208.1:0-2849 GCA_964407805.1 uncultured bacterium
CCATATAGAGTATCTTTCCGCCGACAGGGAAGACGAATACTTGATAGCGCCCCCCAGCACTCCCATTGACCCCAAAACAAAAGCAATCATACCCAGGGAGCTGACAGTCAGGACGAAAGGCGGAAATTTTGAAGAGATAACGCGCGATAAGGTGGATTATATCGGCATATCCCCGATACAGATAGTAAGTGTCAGCGCTTCTCTGATTCCATTCCTTGAGCACGACGATTCCAACAGGGCGCTTATGGGCTCCAATATGCAGAGGCAGTCGGTGCCTCTGGTCAGGAGCGAGGTGCCTCTCGTAAAAACCGGAATGGAAAAATACGTTGTCAGGGACAGCGGCGTGGTTGTTAAGGCGAAGAATGAAGGCGTCGTAAGTTATGTGGACGGCGAAAAGATAGTTATAGAAAAAGATGAGAAGGGAATTTTCCCGTGGGAAGCGGAGGATGTTTACAGGCTTAAGAATTTTGTCCGCACCAATCAGGATACATCTTTCCATCAGAGGCCTATAGTAAGCGTGGGAGACAGGGTTTCCAAAAATCAGATAATATCCGACGGACCCGCCGCATCGAGAAGCGGGGACCTCGCTCTGGGGAGAAACCTTCTGGCGGCTTTCATGCCATGGCACGGATATAATTACGAAGACGCCATACTTTTGAGCGAACGTCTTGTCAGAGAGGATTTTTTCACATCCATCCACATAAAGGAATTTGAAGTCCAGGCAAGGGAAACTGAACTCGGACCGGAAGAGATAACTTCCGATCTGCCCAATACGCCGGAGGAGCGCTTGAGGAATCTTGACGAAGAAGGCGTAATTATGGTGGGAGCGGAGGTTGAGCCCGACGATATACTGGTCGGCAAGGTCACCCCCCGCGGGGAGTCCGAACTGACGCCTGAAGAAAAACTTCTAAGGGTGATTTTCGGAGAAAAGGCCAAGGATGTTCAGAATACTTCCCTCAAGGTTCCGCCCGGAACCAAGGGTACTGTAATAAACGTAAGAAAATATACCCGCAGGGAAAACATGTCCGAACAGGAGATAAACAAAGCCGTAAAAGAGCTAAGGACAAATTACGCAGCAAAGGAAAAAACGATAAAGAAGGTTATCACCGATGAATTGAAGAGGTTCGCGGACAGTCATAAAATAAAACACAGGATTAACCCGGATCCGGAATCATGGCAGAAATTCGCGGCCAAGGTTTCCGAGAAATACAGGGATGAGGCCGTCAGGCTTGCCGAACTCGGACAGAACGAACTGGAGACGCTCAACAAGGAATTGAAAAACGAAGTATTGAAAGTGAAGAAGGGGCCGGAGCTTGAGGTGGACGTGATAACCAAGATGGTGGTTGAAATAGCCGTCAAAAAGAAAGTTGACGTAGGGGACAAAATGAGCGGCCGGCACGGAAACAAAGGCGTTGTTTCCAGAATTCTGCCGGAAGAGGATATGCCGTTTCTGAGCGACGGGACTCCCGTGGACGTGGTATTGAATCCGCTCGGTGTGCCTTCAAGAATGAACATAGGCCAGGTTCTTGAAATACACCTGGGAAGGGCGCTTAAAACTCTGGGATACAGCATGGAGACCCCGATTTTTGACAGTATAAAGGAATGGGAGATAAAAAACCTTCTTAAGAAAGCCGGATTTGCGGAGGACGGGAAGGACGTTCTGTATGACGGACGTACTGGTGAGTCGTTCGTACAGCCTGTGACTGTCGGCTATATGTACATGATGAAGCTGAAACATCTTGCCGATGAGAAGATACACGCGAGAAGCACGGGTTCTTACTCTCTCATAACCCAGCAGCCGCTCGGGGGAAGAGCGCAGTTCGGCGGCCAGAGGCTGGGAGAGATGGAAGTATGGGCTCTGGAAGGGTACGGAGCGGCGCACATCCTTAAGGAAATGCTTACGGTTAAGAGCGACGATACCGAAGGCAGAAAAATAATGTATGAAAGTATAGCAAAGGGATTGGATTACCGCGGCAACAATATCCCCGAATCTTTCAACGTTTTGAGAAAAGAGCTCCAGGGGCTCGGACTTGATCTTAAGGTTGAAAACAGGAAGGAAGAAGGGCAAAACAGGGAAATAGCAAACATAAAGATAACGTCCCCGTCAGTAATGCATTCATGGTCGCACGGAGAAGTCAAGAAGGCGGAGACGCTTAATTACCGGACATTCAAACCCGAACGCGACGGCCTTTTTTGCGAGAGAATTTTCGGCCCCACAAGGGAATTTGAATGTTCCTGCGGGAAGTACAAAAAACTAAGATATAAAGGGATAATATGCGACAGGTGCGGCGTAGAGGTGACCACTTCAAGAGTCAGGCGCGAGCGGATGGGGCATATAGAATTGTCCACGCCGGTATCCTACGTATGGCTGTTTAAGAGCACATCCAACTGGATGGGGCTCCTGCTTGATATGTCAAGGTCGGAGCTGGAGATGGTTCTTTACTATGAGAGATACATAGTGGTTGACCCGGGCTCAACGCCTCTTAAAGAAAAAGAACTGCTCTATGAAAAGGAATATCACGAAAACGTTGAAAAATACGGAAATAAGTTTAAGGTGGGGATAGGTGCGGAAGCCATACATGACTTGCTTAAGAAAATAGATCTGCACAATCTCGAAGAGACTATAAAGCAGCAGTTGAAGAACAAAAAGAAGAAAGCGTACGGGACCAGAAGGACGCTGATAAAGAAATTGAGAATGGTGCAGGGACTGATAAAAACTCAGGTTAAGCCGGAATACCTTGTAACCAGCATCATCAGCGTAACGCCTCCGGACCTGCGGCCGCTCCTTCCGCTTGACGGAGGAAGGTTTGTGGCGTCCGACCTTAACGACCTTTACCAGAGAGTCATAA
>CAYOWY010000209.1:0-2835 GCA_964407805.1 uncultured bacterium
GGGAAAACAACGGTCATGTGCGCCCTGCTGAATTTTCTGCCGCTTAACACGGAGATACTACACACCGAAAACTCTGCCGTACTCAAATACCGGCCGGAGGAAAAACTGCAGTGCTTCATCTGCCACGAAATAGGGGCAGGACGCTATTACAGCTATCTGTGGGGAAAAGAACTGGCGGATTTCTTCCGGCTTAAGGGCAACAGGCGCATAATCGTTTCCAACCTGCACGCCGACACTTACCAAGAGGCAAAACTGCAGATATGCCGGGACAATCCCGTTCCGGAGAAAGATTTTAACAGCATCGACATTCTTATATTCCTGCATGTGGAGGGCAGTCGCAGGCGGATATCCGCAATCCACGTTAAAACCGCAGGGAGACACCTTCTCCTCGATGAAAAAAAGCTGAATTCACCGGAACTCCTCCCGTACATCAGATTCATTGAAAAGACATCGGAGAAAAAGATACGGCTCATCAGGGACTTTCGAAAAGAGGCGGTTGATTTCCTCTCCGCCAAATTTTCCTTTTTATAAACCCGTCCGAAGAAAATGTCACACCGTCAGGCGGTACTTTCTTTCTCCTGTTTTTTCCACTGTGCCATCCCGAAAACATCTGTCCCATTTGCTTTTTGTCAGGATAAAGAACGCCTTCCACTCTCCCTCGGGTCGGGGTTTTCTTCTTATGGCTTTCTCATTGCCGGACTGCGCCCTTTTGATGCTGAAAACGGGAAGATTCTTTTTATAATATTCGTCAAAATTATATTTTCTCATCTTGCATCTTCTCCAGCGCTTCAGACACACCCTCTTTGTTTGCCCTCTCTAAAAGGTATTTTTTATCAATCTCTTTCCCGTGAAGCGCCATCAATTGTTCCGCCCATTTTCCGTCTTCTTCAGATTTCCACCATACAAAAGCATTGAGCCTGTCAATAATCAAATCTTCAATGCCTATTATGTAAACCTTCATATCATCCACGGTGATTTCCGAAATTTTTGAATAGTCGCCGCTTTTAAGGGAACTGCTGACAATATCTATCTCAATGCCGTTTTGGGTTTCAATCCATAACCGGTCCACTTTTTTAAATCCCCATGCAAAGAGCAAATTTTCAATCTCTCCCTGTCCCTCGCTGACAATATCTATATCCCCTGTCGTATAAGAACCGAGAGTGTAGAATTCAACGGCATGGCCTCCCACAACCACCGGCCTTATCTTCTTTTCCGCAAGGTATTTAGTCAGAATACCCGCGAAATATAATCGCCGTTTGAAGTCATTTTCAATTTTACCTAATTTATTAAACTCTTTCGGCAGTTTTCCCATACCTGTATTATAAGACGGCGTAAAAGTCCAGTCAATTTACCGCGTTCACTGTAACAGAGTTGCGGATATTTAAAAATGGACGGTTTATGGAATGTGGTATAAACTTAACCCATGGGAAAATTAACAAGAGTTCTTTGCTCATGCGCCTTTCTGCTTGCGGCCGCGGCGTCAGGTGCGGACAACACCGAAAAATACGGTCAGTTTCTGGAAAGGACTCTGGAATTTGAGGGCATAACCAGAAGTTATTACGTTCACCTTCCCAACAACGCCATGCCATTCTCTCCCCTGCCCATCCTGTTTGTCCTGCACGGCGGAGACGGCGCCGACGCCAGAATGATGGCAACGGGAACGGGATATAACGGCATGGCCGACAGGGAAAAGTTCATAGTCGTTTACCCTTACGGCGTTGACGGGCAGTGGAACGACGGCAGAGGGAAAACCTTCCGTAAAAAGACTGATTCCGGCGTAAACGACGTCGGGTTTATAAACAACGCCATAGATTCTCTCTTAAAAGAATTCCCCGTTGATGCCGGACGCATATATGTAATGGGCGCTTCCAACGGCGGCATGATGGCGCTGCGGCTTGGCATAGAGCTGGGCGACAGGATAGCAGCAATCGCCGCTGTCATAGCAAACCTTCCCGTCAACCTCGCCTCCGCCCGGCCCGTGCGGCCCATGCCGGTTCTTATCATGAACGGAACAGACGATCCGCTTATTCCGTGGGAGGGAGGAGAATTAAAGCTTTTCGGCAGGAACTTCGGCTATCTTCTTTCAACGGAAGAAACAGTTGCATTCTGGGTTAAGGCAAACGGGCTCTCCGGAAAGCCGAAAACAGAGATTCTTCCGGATAAAGTCGTCAGGGACAGGTGCACCGTGGAAGTGACAACTTACGAACGGGAAGGAAAGAAACCTCCCGTTATTCTGTATACTATACACGGCGGAGGGCATAATCTGCCCGGCGGCAGAACATTCCTGCGCTATCTTCTGCTGGGGAACAAGTGCATGGACATCAACGGCGCCGAAGTAATCTGGAACTTCCTCAAACAGCACTCTCTCAAATAACCCGCAAGCTGTGCCGCTTGCATATAACCGGAGATTAAGATGAAACAGTGGTATGAAACTCTATTTGAAAACTACGGGAAAAAATATGACGATGAAATCTATGTAAAGGGAACGGCGGGAGAATGCGATTTCATAGAAAAAGAAATCAATTATGATAAATCCCTGAAAATAATAGATATCGGGTGCGGAACAGGCAGGCACTCCATTGAACTGACAAAAAGAGGATACGGCGTAACCGGGATTGATTTATCCGATTCCATGCTCAAACGGGCAAGAGAGAAAGCAAAAGCGCTTAATCTGCGGATAGATTTTCAGAAACACGACGCCAGAAAACTGCCGTTCAGGGATGAATTTGACCTGGCAATCATGCTGTGCGAAGGCTCATTCCCCCTGATGGAAACGGATGAAATGAATTACGAGATACTGAAAAATGCGGCCGCCTCTTTGAAAACTCCGGGGAA
>CAYOWY010000210.1:0-2834 GCA_964407805.1 uncultured bacterium
CTGTTATTGATAAAGATATACTGCGTGTCCCTGCAGGGCCTCTTCAAATTTATATCGCCAAGCAGAACCCTGAAGGATACTCTGCCGGGGGACATTTCTTTTTCGGCGTACATTACATTTTTCCCTTCCACATTGGCAGCCTCTGAAAACCTGGAAAGACAGTTGTCCGCAGGATTGAAGCTTAATGAGTTCCTGCCGTTATGCGAAAGTGAAAACCTTTTATCGTAAAATACAATGGTATACGGCATAAAAACACTTAATATTCTGCGCATCTCCGCCGCATCAGACTTTAAGAACTTCTTTCTTGCGGGAACGTTGAAAAACAGTTCCCTTACCTCTGTAACTGTCCCTTCAGGCTGACTGCTCTTTTTAATGCCGAGATTTTTGCCGCCTCTTACATGTATCTCCTTTCCGGGCTTTCCGCATTCTCTGAATTTACTTTTCAGCACCACATCGGCAACCGCCCCTATGCTGTAAAGCGCCTCTCCCCTGAAGCCGAGAGACTTTATGGCATCAAGATCCTCCGCCCCCGATATTTTGCTTGTCGCATGCCTGTTGAAAAGCTTCTCCATATCATCCGGGTCAATCCCTTCTCCGTCGTCTCTGACGGAAATCAGTTTCTTGCCCGCAGTCTCTATTTCCACGATAATGTTATGCGCTCCGGCATCCGACGAGTTTTCCACCAGTTCTTTCACCACCGAAGCAGGCCTTTCAACAACCTCTCCCGCTGCTATCCTGCTTATTATGGCATCCGGCAAAAATTTAATCTTTCCCATTTTTCAGGTCTTCCTGTATTTTTTTTATTCTCATGCTCACTTCAACCGGAGCAGTATTCTCAATGTCAATTTTCAAAACGTCTTCTTTTAACTTTTTAAGATGATCTATGTCTTCCTTCAGCTCCTTGTAAGGAGATTCTTTCCCATCAGCAAACAGAGACGGGACGTCCGCCTTCATTTCACCGATAATGTGCTCCTGAAGAGTTCCCTGCAATTCAAGTTTTGAAAGTATTTCGTTCGCTCTTTCTATGATTTGCGGCGGGAGACCTGCAATCTGCGCAACATAAATTCCGTAGCTTTCGTCGGTACCGCCCGGCATTATCTTATGGAGAAATACGACCTCGCTTCCGCTTTCCCTTACCGCCACATTGTAGTTTTTTACGCCCCTGTTATTCCCCTCAAGCCCGGTCAGCTCGTGGAAATGGGTTGCGAAAAGCGTCCTGACCTTCTCTCTGACAAGATATTCCGCAACGGCCCACGCAAGCGAGAATCCGTCGTAGGTGCTTGTGCCCCTTCCGATTTCATCAAGAACCACCAGGCTCCTTTTGGAAAGATTGTTGATAATACCGGATGTTTCCGTCATCTCCACCATGAAGGTACTCTGCCCCCTGCTTATTTCATCATGAGCGCCTATCCGTGTGAAAATTTTGTCGACAAGCCCAATCACGGCATCTTTCGCAGGAATGAAGCTTCCGGACTGCGCCATTATTGTTATAAGCGCAACCTGCCTTATGTATGTAGACTTGCCGGCCATATTGGGGCCCGTTATAATTAAAAAATGGTTTTCTTCGTTATCCAGCAATAAGTCGTTGGGTACGAAAAATTCCTCCGTCATCTTCTCCACCGCAGGATGCCTTCCATCTTTAATTATTATCTCAAAACCGTCATTAACCTCCGGCCTGACATAATCATTATCAAGAGCGGCCTTTGCAAAAGAACACAGGACGTCAAGAACAGCTATCGAAGAGGCAATTGAATACAGAGCAGGAGCATTCTTCAGAATTTCCGCTTTTACCGTTTCAATCACCTGATTTTCAATAGCAAGGATTTTGCTTTCGGCGGTCAGTATTTTGTCTTCAAATTCTTTCAGCCCTGGGGTGATGAACCTCTCGGCATTGACGAGCGTCTGTTTCCGTATGTAATCTGCGGGGGCGAGTGAAAGGTTAGTTTTCGTTATTTCTATGTAATATCCAAAAACGCTGTTATATCCTATCTTCAGGGAATTTATTCCCGTACGTTTAATCTCCTCCTTCTGCATGTTTCTCAATAATTCCTTGACGTTATCCCTTATATTCCTCAACTCGTCAAGTTCCCTGTTATAGCCGGCTTTTACGAACTTACCCTCGTATCCTGAAGCAGGAACATCGGTCTCCACCGTTTTCGACAGAAACTCTCGCAGTTCGGGGACATCTTCCAGCGAAAATAATGCGTTTTCTCTTCCCGATTCCTCCAGAATCCGGATTAAATCCGGCACCCTTGAAAGCAGGTTGTTTATTGCAAGAATCTCTTTTACTCCGCTGCCGCATCCGCAGCTGATTTTTGAAAGCGCCTTTTCAACGTCGGTAATGCTTTTCAGAATATCAAGGATACCCGTGCGCATTGCAGCCTTTTCAATCAACATCCCTGCGGCATCCTGCCTCTTTTTTATACCCGGGATGTTTAGGAGAGGATGATAAATCCAGTGTTTCAACATCCTCTTTCCCATGGCCGTTGCGGTTGCGTCAAGCAGCGAAACAAGCCGGTCTATTTCAAGCCCGTGAACTGCGGAAGGCGAAATATAAAGATAGTCCGCATCTGTATAAAGGGAGAGTCTTGATACATGGCTAAGAGGTTTTTTGTCCGCATGCTTCAGATATTCAAGAAGGCCTCCGGCGCTCCTCACCGCATATTCGTTCTCTTCCATCTCAAACCCGGAAAGAGTGCTTGTTTTAAAATGGTCGCATAAACTCTTTCTTGCAATCTCCTTGTTAAACATCCATTCACCGCACCCGCTCATCATTATTTTTCTGCCCCTTAAAAAAGGACGGTTGAAAAATTCCTTAACAGACTCTTTTTTTT
>CAYOWY010000211.1:0-2823 GCA_964407805.1 uncultured bacterium
AAGAGACAGCGCTTGTATGCGTTGAAACCGAATCCAACTACGGCGTAGGTATGGAGACTCAAAGCGTTTTATGGTCTGACGCAGGTGTTTTTACATCCCACAGCGAAGCGGGCGGCAATTCCATTATGTTTGCCGTAACGGAATACGCCGCAAAGCTTTTGCAGGGCAGGGACGTTGACAATCCGGTCAGCGCCCAGGAATCAATCCTTGATGAAGTACATTCTTATGCGCAGAGGATAACCGGAAGGAATAACCTTAGAAAAACATTCACTCTTAATGCCCTGGTGGCTCTTGACAATGCATTATGGGTGCTTTATGCGAAGGAAACGGGTAAGAAGGATTTTTACCAGATGATTCCCGCAGAGTACAGGGGGCCTCTTAAGTACAAGCATCCGCTTGTAGCATGTATACCCCTCATGTCCTACGGGGTGCCTCTGGAAGATATTGGCAGGGCGATAAACGACGGTTTTTTTACGCTCAAAATAAAAATCGGCTCCGACCCCGATAAAGACGGTGATTTGGAAAAGATGTTGAAGTGGGATATGGACAGGATTAAAAATATACACAGCAGATTTGGAGATATTTTGACGGAATATACAGAAAACGGAAAACTTCCGTATTATTTTGATGCGAACGGCAGGTATGACAGCAAAGAGCGGTTACTGCGCCTGATTGATTTTATAGACAAAATCGGCGCCCTTGACAGGGTAATAGTGATGGAAGAGCCGTTTCCCGAAGAGCTTGAAGTGGATGTCAGCGATTTTCCCGTAAGGATTGTGGCAGATGAGAGCGCGCACACGCAGGAAGATACGCTTAAAAGAAGCCAGATGGGGTATAGAGGGGTGGCTCTTAAACCTATAGCGAAAACACTAAGCATGACATTGAAGATACTGAATGAAGCCGAAAAAAACAATATGGACTATTTTTGCGCGGACCTTACCGTTACGCCTGCGTTGCTTGAGTGGAATAAGAATGTTGCCTGCCGCCTTAAACCATTGCCCGGACTGAAAATACCGGTTGTTGAATCAAACGGACATCAGCATTACCGCGACTGGGATAAGCTTATATCGCGGCACCCTTTTCCCGAAGCGGGATGGACAAGGCCTGTCAACGGCATATTTAAGCTTGACAGGGATTTTTACGCCAGAAACGGCGGCATATTTGATGTCTCGGACTATTATGAAAAACAGGTAAGGGTATGACGATTACCTAGCCTTGATCGCCAGAATTCGCACCATGTCACCGGCCTTTTTTACGCAGTCAATTACGTTTTCAAGGTTGTCTATCATCTCGTAGACAAGAATAGTCAACTGCGGGCTTATATCCGTGTTTATCAGCGACTTTATAAGGTCCCTTCTCTTGTCGTCCCCTTCCTCCTCAAGCGTTTCAATCCTGGCGCATTCCTCCATCACTTTCTGAATATCGCTTTTCACCAGTGAGTTGATGGCCGATTTGAGCTTTTCGCCCGCTTTAACCGCAATCAAGCTGTTTTCAAGCAGGAGTCTGTCAATTTCGGCCGAGGGTCCTTTTTCAAAAAATTCAAGAAGCCTGACGACGCCTTTCGCGCTGTCGGCAATATCATTGAGGCTTTCATTCAGGAGAATCAGGTCTTCCCTGTCGGGAGGCAGAAACATGCCTTTTGAAAGTTCATTCATTATTACCTTTTTGATTTCATCTCCGTCGTGTTCGGCGTTTTTTGCAAGGGCTATATGCTTTTTCTTCCCTTCAGCGTCATTTTTGATGAGCGATTCAATGCCGTTTTTCATTTCCATGACGCATTCAAAGGATTTTTCAACGTGTTTGAGGGCAAGAGCCAATACACCCTGTTCTTCTTTTTCTCCCAGCCATGCGAAAATATTTCTTGTCCGTTCCATTTTTACCCTCCGTTACTTCTTTAAAAACACAAAGACTGTGATGAGTGAATAAGTAATTATACCTGAAACAAGGGGCGTGAGCGCCCATGTAAGAATTATTTCCCTGACGAGCTTCAGGTTCATTGTTTTAATTCCCTGGACTATTCCCGCTCCCCAGACGGCTCCTACGATTGAATGCGAGGTGGAAACTGGGATGCCGTAATGCGTATAAATATTAACGTTAAGCGCTGTTGCCACCTCAATGGAGATAGTCATCAAGGGGGTTATATGCGCTATTTTGAATCCAACCGTTTCAATTACCCTGTATCCCCACGTGACAACCCCTATGGTTATCGCCAGCGCTCCCAGAAGGGCCGCGGAGTGCGGAGTAAATTTCTGCGTGCCGAAAAGTATACCCGTTGCGTTTGCCACGTCGTTTGCTCCCCAGGTAAAAGCGAGGTATGCGCTTGTGACATATATGAGAATGTGCAGTATTATACGTTCCCATTTTTTAATAACAGGGATTTTGAAAAGGAGCTTAAAGGCGGGATAAAGCAGTATTGCAAGAAGGCATGAACCCACAGGAGTCAGCACCCAGCACATAAAAATCTGCCCTACCTTACTCCATTGAACCGCCGTGTTAAGCGCAAGCCCTCCGCCTGCGACTGCTCCCACTATCGAGTGGGAAGTGGAAACCGGAAATTTTTTATAAGTCGCCAGGGTTACCCAAAACGCAGCGCTGAAAAGCGCCATGAGCGCAAGCGTGCTGGCATCTGTTTGAGGCAGTTCGTTTAATGCAACCACCCCTTTGCCTATGGTTTTTATTACATTGCCGCCAAGGAACAGCGCTCCGAGAAGACTGAAAAAACATGTGATTGCTATGCCGACTTTCAGCGGCATTATGCCGGAGCCTATGTCGGCCCCGACGCAGTTTGCCGCATCATTTGCCCCCATGGACCAGCCCATATAG
>CAYOWY010000212.1:0-2823 GCA_964407805.1 uncultured bacterium
GCAGATAGGTTTGGCGATGAAGATGTACAGCCAGGACTACAGGGAATTCTTCCCGCACGCATCCGGAGGTTCTTACACTCTTACAACAACAGCGGCCACCTTTAACCTCCTCTATCCCAAGTACATATCCGCGGAAAGAACGTTCATCTGCCCTTCCGACCTGACCACGACGACGGCGGTTTTTACTGCCGCAGAAGATGCCCAGCTGGGAGGCGACAAGATTTTGCTTAACGCATGTTCTTATGCCTATGCGCACGCTTTGAACGAACAGACGCTGCCTGAAACCGTGCTGGCGCTTGACAAAGCGAGAGCCGGAGCCGCAACCGGAGGCAAGTGGTTAAAAGCCAACCTTACCGCCGGAGCACAGGGAAGCGTCAATCACAAGGCGGACGGAGTGAACGCTCTGTATGTAGGAGGACAGGTAAAGTGGATTCCTGTATCAAGGGCGGATGTCAAAGTGGATTTCCCGAACATGTTAAATGAAAACGGCGATGTTGGATACCCCATGAATCCGTAACCTTGAATCCGAATTAAGAGAGAGAGAAAAACCCCGCGTAAAAACGGGGCTTTTTCTTTTATCCTGAATCTCTGCCTTTCCGTTGACACTCTCCTCCAAAAACCGTATTATAATTCCATGACCGCAAAAAAGGGATACTTAATGGCGATTGAAAGAAAACGGAAGGCAAAACTTGCCGCCAAAAGAAAGGAATGCCTTTGCCATCTTGAGAAAATTCAAAAACTGCTCTTAAAAGAAGGCTTTAAATTTAACCGTTTATATCTATACGGCTCATTGGCGGATTCCTCAAAATTTCATCTTAATTCCGACATAGACCTTGCGATAGAAGGCCTGAAACCTGACGATTTTTTGCGGGTTTATGCGCTATTGTTAAAAAATGCGGAATATCCGGTTGACCTTAAGCCGTTTGAGGAATTAAACAAACAAAGCAGAGAGAGGATTAAAAACGGAGGTATTGTTCTATATGACAAAAAACAGCAGGTTTTTCATCAATCTGGCAAGCGCAATATCGGAAGAGTTGGACAATATAGATAAACTTAATGAGGAAATCAAGACAATCCCCGAGGATGCGCCGTTTTCAGGAAGAGCGAAGGGGTCGGTTCTGCACGATTTCTACAATTGCTGTGAAAGGATATTTAAAAAAATAGCCGTTGAAATCAACGGCGGCATGCCCGAAACGGATATGTGGCATAAGGATTTGCTGTATAAAATGACAAAGCCTGTACATGGCTTAAGGCCGCGTGTAATATCCGAAGATTTAGCTGCGGAGCTTGACGATTATCTCTCTTTCAGGCATATTTTCAGGAATATCTACGGATTTGAATTGAAGGGAGAGAGGCTTAAAAGGCTTGCGGATAACCTCTATACCGTGAGTGAACGATTGAAAAATGAAGTAAGGGAATTTTTAGAGAAAGTGGGGGGAGAAAAGTAAAATGGCGAACAGGATGAAAACATTTTTTCTTTTGGGGCTTTTAACGGTGCTTTTTGTGCTCATTGGAAGTATATGGGGGCGGGAAGGCATGATAATCGCTTTCATTTTCGCCCTCGGCATGAACTGGATATCTTATTTTTTCAGCGATAAGATAGTACTGGCCATTTACCGGGCAAAGCCGATAACCTACAATGATGCTCCGGTTATACACAAAATCGTGGCTGAACTGACGCAGAGAGCAGGTCTGCCCATGCCGAAACTTTACATCGTTCCATCGGCAAACCCCAATGCTTTTGCAACCGGAAGGGATCCGAATCATGCTGCGGTTGCCGTGACGTCCGGCATTCTGGAGATTCTAACCGAGAATGAATTGAGGGGTGTCCTCGCCCACGAACTGGGGCATATCAAGGACAGGGATATATTGATTGCCACAGTGGCAGCCACCATCGCCGGAGCGATAACCATGCTGGCAAGGATAATGATGTTTTTCGGAGGCGGAAGCGGCAACAGAAGGCAGGGCAACATCATAGGGCTTGCCGGTATGATTGTGCTTCTTGTTCTCGCTCCCATAGCGGCAATGATTATCCAGATGGCGATATCCCGTTCACGGGAATACCTTGCCGATGAGGAAGGAGCGAAGCTTGCCGGCAACCCGTCTTATCTTGCAAACGCCTTGAGAAAACTTGCCGAAGGGGTGCGCAGGGCTCCAATGAATAGCTCAAATACCGCAACGGCGCATATGTTTATAGTTTCTCCGTTCAGCGGCAAGGCGGTGCTTTCTCTGTTTTCCACTCACCCGCCGGTTGAGGAGCGCATCAAAAGATTGGAAAGGTTAGTTTTTTGATTTTTTTGTGGGAGAGGTCTCCCGACCTCGAAACTATCGGCATCGGGAGATGCCTCCCACAATATCTTTTTATCTCATATTGATTTTGGCAAGAGTTACTTCCGAGCGGGCGCGTTCCAGCATACTGCGCACGTAATCAACCTGCCGTCTCAAGGAGCGGGTGATGGCGTCGGTGTACTGGAAATTCAGCAGGAAAAAATAAATGTCGTCCATCACCGCAAGCATCTTCTCGCATTTTTCTATCTCCCCTTTTCTTATCTCATCAAGCATGTACCGTCTTAATTCTCCGTTGCATTCGCACAAGCCGTGCAGGTAGCTCTTGTAGTCAAACCCGTATTCTTCGTAAGAGGGGATTTTCCCGTTTTTTATGATGTTGAAGGTGATAACGGCCTCCGCCAGCTCCTTCTCCGCGGCATGAAGGAATCCCGCATACATTATCTCCGGAAAGTTTTTAAGAGTTTTCTTTGCTTCTTTCAGGATGGAAAACGCTTCTTTCGTCTCTTTTTCCGCTTCGGCGTAAAGGCGCTGGTG
>CAYOWY010000213.1:0-2819 GCA_964407805.1 uncultured bacterium
GAGAACCAGACAAAATTGAAACTCGCCTCAAGGAACATTTAGCGTTTTCCGGTCGGAATAAAGAGAGATTATCCTTTCCACAACCTGCAGAACGGTGAGGCCTGTCGTATCAATATAAACTGCGTCGGGAAGTTTTAGAAGGGGAGATATGCTTCGTTGTTTGTCTTTTTCATCCCTCTGCATGATATCTCTTTCTATATCGTCAATGCTGCCGTAAATGCCCATCTCTTTCAACTGCAGGTATCTTCTTTTCGCTCGTTCATTGGCGGAGGCGTCGAGAAAGACCTTTAACTGCGCATCCGGAAACACCTTGCTTCCGATGTCCCTTCCTTCCATCACGATGTCATGGCTTTCTCTGAAATCCCTCTGCATCTTCCACAGGATTTCTCTTATGGGCAGGATTGATGCTACATACTGTGTTCCCTTGCTCACTTCCTCTGTCCTTATGGCATCGCTGACATCTTTTCCGTCAAGAAGGACGGTATATCTTGAATTCCCGCCGATGAGTTCTATCCTTGCTGTCTGCGCCATGGCTGTCAGGCCGCTTGCGTCGGAAAAAGGTATTTTTTCGTTGATTGCTTTGAGCGTGAGCGCCCTGTACATGGCGCCGGTATCCACGTAAAGGAATCCGAGTTGTTTCGCTGTCAGTTTCGCCACCGTGCTCTTACCCGAGCCGGCGGGTCCGTCTATCGCTATTACGAATTTTTTCCCCATCAGTTTTCCATTATTTCTTTTGTTTTCTCTTCCACCCTCTTGTCTATCTCCTTTATGGTCTTGTCGGTTATTGCCTGTATTTCGTCTATCCCTTTGTAAAGGTCGTCCTCGGAGATGGTCTTCTCTTTCTCCCCTTTCTTCAGTTCCTCGTTTCCCTTCCTGCGTATTTCTCTGATTTCAACCTTTGCTTCCTCGCCCATCTTATGCAGAATTTTCACAAGCTCCTGCCGCCTTTCTTCGCTTATGGGCGGCACCGGTATCTTTATCACGGTCGCGTCCGCTATCGGGTTGAGCCCAAGGTTACTGCCTTGTATTGCCCTCGTGATATCTCCCAGAGCGTTTTTATCCCACGGCTGTATCACAATCAACTGCGGTTGTGGAATGGTTATCGTGGCAATCTGGCTCACCGGCATTTTGGAGCCGTAGTATTCCACCGTTATTCCTTCAAGAAGAGCCAGAGACGCTCTTCCCGCGCGCAGGCCGGCGACTTCTTTTTTGAAAAAATTAACTACGTCTTCCATTTTCCTGTCCGCTTCTCCGAATATCTTGGCTTTCATTCTTTTTTCCCTCCTTTACCCCGAACCGATGCTTTTTGTCGTTGCGAGCGTTTTTCAGCGTGGCAATCTCAACCTTATTCCCATGCTCTTATTGAGATTGTTTCATCGTTACACTCCTCGCAATGACAAGCAGTGAGGGGCTTTGCTTTGTCGCTTTTCTATACGCTATACGCCTCTTTGACTTTATTTCTTTTCATCAATTCCCTTCACGATTGTTTTGATTCCTTTTCCCGTAACTATTTTTTTAAGGTTGCCTTTTTCAAAGAGATTGAAAACCACAACCGGGATATTATTGTCCATACATAAAGATACTGCGGATGCATCCATTATTTTAAGGCGCTTTTGCAGTACCTCTATGTAAGACAGCGTGTTATATCTTTTTGCCGAGGGATCGAGGACCGGGTCCGAGGAATATATCCCGTCAACCTTTGTTGCCTTTAGGATGGCTTCCGCCCCGGTTTCTATGGCCTTTAGCGCCGCGGCGGTGTCAGTCGTAAAGTATGGGTTTCCCGTGCCTCCGACAAATATGACAACTCTCTTTTTTTCAAGATGCCGTATAGCCCGCCTGCGTATATACATCTCGCAGAACTGTTTCATGTCAAAAGCGCTCTGTACCCTGGTATCCAGCCCCGCTTTTTCCAGCGCATTCTGAAGGGCGAGTCCGTTCATTACGGTCGCAAGCATACCGATATAATCCGCGGTAACCGGGTCTATGATTTTTTTGTCCCTGGTGTTTCCCCTGTATATGTTGCCTCCGCCCAGCACTATGCCTATCTCACAGCCCATCTCCCGAACTTCCTTTATCTCCCCGGCAATTGATATCAACGCTTCGGAGTCTATCCCGAATCCCTGCTTTCCCTTCAGCGCCTCGCCTGACAGCTTGAGAATAAATCTTTTATAGACCGGTTTCATTTTTTCCTCGGAAAAAGGATTTCCCTTTTTTGGGTTGTAAGCCCGTCCGGGAGTTTCTCCCGCAACGCGGCAAAGTTATATTCGCACGGGTTCCCGGGCAGTCCGAGAATCCGCCATATTTTCAAGGACGATTCAGGAATAAAGGGCGCAAGCATGATGGCGCAGTCCCTTATCCCCGATACGACGCTGTAAAGAACCCCGTTTACATCGGTAGAGCCTTCCCGCCACGGAGCTTTTTCATCCAGGAATTTGTTGAGCGCGGAAACCAGCTTCCATACCTCCTCGAGCGCCTCGGAAAAAGCGACATCCTTCATCTTCGCCTCGTAATTGCCGAACGATGCCGCTGAAACATCCGCCAGTCCTTCGTCCGGGGAGGTGAGCGCGATCTTGCCCGAAAGTTTCGTCTCCACCAGATTCACCGTCCGGTTTACCAGGTTGCCCAGGTCGTTTACCAGATCGCTGTTGTACCTTTTTTTAAAGACCTCGTCGGAGTATTCTCCGTCCAGGCCGAAAGGCACCTCTCGCAGAAGGAAAAACCTGAAAGCGTCGAGACCGTATTCATCCATCAGTTTCCGCGGAGACACGGCGTTTCCCTTTGATTTCGAAATCTTGTCTTTTTCCACCGTCCACCAGCCG
>CAYOWY010000214.1:0-934 GCA_964407805.1 uncultured bacterium
GCAATAGCCGCAGGAACATGCCTTGACGTTCTTGAAATAGACGGAGCGTCAAACAGAGGCATAGATGAAATACGCAATTTGAGGGAAAATGTCAACCTCACCCCTTCAAAGGCAAAATTTAAAATATATATCATAGACGAAGTGCATATGTTGACCACCGATGCATGCAACGCCCTTCTGAAAACGCTTGAAGAGCCACCCGCTTATGTGAAGTTCTTTTTCGCCACAACGGCTCCGGATAAAATCTTGCCGACAATCCTTTCCAGGTGCCAGCGTTTTAACTTTCAGCCTTTCCGCATGGAGGAGCTCGAGTCAAAACTTAAGGATATCTGTAAAAAAGAGGGGATAGAGATAGAAGATAACGCACTTAAACAGATATACGGTTTTTCGGGAGGCTCGCTTCGGGACGCTTTGAGCATACTTGACCAGCTTATAGTAAACGCGGACAATAAGAAGATTATATATGAGGAAGTTAAAAATTTCCTCGGGCTCATAGAAGAAGAAAGCCTGGAAGAAATTCTGAAAAGCATGGTGCGGAAAGACATCAGAAAAACGGTTTCATTGTTTCATCAACTGCTTGCGGAAGGAAAAGACCCCGTATTAATCCTGGACGGGCTCGTTAAAAAACTTAAAGATATCATCCTTGAAAAAATATCTCCGTCGGATAAAACTTTAAACAATGCGGATGATAAAATTTCAGCGTCTGCGTTTGCAAATATTGATATAGAAACGCTTCTCAACGCAGTATCCCTGATTATTGAATATAAAGACAGGTTACGAAGAGAAAACCTGCCTGTGCTTCTGTCGGAAGTCATGTTCCTCCGGTTGAGCCGGATTATGGGAGAGGAAGGCGCTGCCGTTGAAAAAAACGAGCCGGAAGAAAACGTGAAAAAAACTACGCCAGTCAACAAAGTCAAGGACGGAGGGAAAGATA
>CAYOWY010000214.1:944-2816 GCA_964407805.1 uncultured bacterium
TTGCCGAAATAAAGAAAACCAAACCAACTTTGGAGGCCGCATTGAGGGAAGGTTCTCCAGTAAAGACGGAGGAGAATACCGTTTTCATCAGTTTCAGGAAAACATACGGTTTTCACAAATCAATAGTGGAAAAGCCGGCAAACATAAAAATTATAGAAAAAGTTCTTTCAAGAATAACCGGCATAAAGGAGATTAAGATTGAATTCGTAACCGAAGACAGCGAAGAATCCATGGCAGACAGCAGCGAGGTAAAGAAAATACTGAAGTTTTTTAACGGCGAAATAGTGAAACTGGAGGAATAATGGGAAATATTTTTGATAATCTGAAACAGATAGGTCAGTTGAAACAGCAGGCGGCTCAGTTTGAGAAAATACTGCGTTCAAAAACAGTTGAGGCTTCTTCTCCGAAGGGGGAGATAAAAATTTCCGTCAACGGGAAGATGGAACTGATGTCGGTGGAGATAAGCCCTGATGTGTTAAAGCCGGAAAATAAAAGCTATCTGGAAAAATTATTCAAAAACACCTTCGCTTCCGCCCAAAGAGAAATAGAGAAAATGATCAGTTCCGAGATGAGGTCGCAAATAGGCTTTTAAAATGGGCTATCCGAAAAAAGTTGAAGAACTCATGGAAAGGCTCGGAAGACTGCCGGGCATAGGGCCGAAAAGCGCCGAGAGAATAGTAAATTACATACTCGGGGAGGATTCTGAATCCATGCGCCTGCTTGCTGAAAATATCCTTTCTCTGAAAAGTGAAGTGCGCCTGTGCCGCAGATGCTTCAACCTCTCGGACAATGAGGTTTGCGGCATCTGCTCCGATGAAAAAAGGGAAAAAGTGCTGTGCGTCGTTGAAGAGGTGAAAGACCTGATTATCATAGAAAAAACAGGGTTCAGGGGCACGTATCACGTTCTCGGAGGCAGGCTTTCCCCGCTTGACAAGATATCCGCCTCCAACCTCAAAATAAATCAGCTGACAGAACGCCTCGGCAGAGAAAATTTCACGGAGGTCATTATCGCCACAAACCCTACTCCGGAGGGAGAGAATACATCATCATACATCTCCGTCCTTTTAAAGAAGATGGGGATAAAACACTCCCGTCTCGCATACGGGCTTCCCGTCGGGGCGGAGATAGAATACGTGGGCATTCAAACGCTTAAAAAATCCATAGAGGGGAGGAAAACGCTATAAAAAATGGTCGATACAATAATTTATCATTTTTGCTGTTTCCTCGGAGTACATCTGCCTCTTTGCCTTTTATACGCGGTAGCCAGAATAACGGGATTCATCAGATACCTGTACCAGCATGAATTAAGAAAAAACGTAACCAGGAATCTGCGTATTATTCTTGAATATAAAAAGGCAAAAACAGGAGTTTCCTATACTGAAAAGGAATTACGCAGTCTTGTCAGAAAGACATTCTACAATTTTGCACAATGCATGGCCGATTTTGCTTATGTTCCGAAGTGGTCTATAGCCACTGTCAGGAAAAAGGTGCGGCTGGAGAATATCGAACTTCTTGAAGAAGGTGTTTCCGGGGGCAAAGGGGTGATTGCGCTGACCGCGCATATCGGGAACTGGGAGCTGGCAGGCATAGCAAGCTCCCTGCTCGGGTACAAAGTCTCGGCCGTCTCCATCCCTTATCTGAATTCTTCCGTAACAAGATTGTACAAAAAGAGAAGAAACTCCAAGGGGCTGGAAGTAATACTCACAGGTTCAAACCCCAAAAACATATTGAAAGCTCTCAAAGAAAACAGGATTCTTGCGGTGCTGGGGGACAGAGTTCTTACAGAAAAAGGCACAAGAATGCCTTTTATGGGGAAGGAAGCGGTTGTCCCGAGGGGACCGGCAACGCTTGCAGTGAAAACAGGAGCAATGC
>CAYOWY010000215.1:0-2812 GCA_964407805.1 uncultured bacterium
GTTCAGGATTAACAATATTCCTCCCGGCAGTCTCCCTTACACATACGGTTTGAGAGACGGGGATGTCCTGCGCAGTGTAAACGGCGTCTTCATAGACAGCGTTGCAAAAGGGTTCTCCGTGTATAACCAGATTCTCAAGGATAAAACCGAGGTTGTTACCGTTGAGGTTATAAGAAACAATGCTCCGCTTGTCCTTACGTTCAGGCTTAAATAGTTAATTTCCTTCCGCAGTCAAAACTGAAATGAAAGAAGCTATTCTGTGGGATCCCCTGAAGGGGGAGAGAGTAAAATGCCGCTTATGCAATCACTTCTGCCTCATTAAAGAGGGGTCCAGCGGCATCTGCGGGGTAAGAGCCAACAGAAACGGAAAACTTTTTTCTCTTACCTACGGCAGTTTGATCGCCGGGAACGCCGACCCCATAGAAAAAAAGCCCTTATTCCATTTTCTCCCGGGTACCCTCTCATACTCAATCGCTTCGCCCGGTTGTAATTTTTCCTGCCCGTTCTGTCAGAATTATTCCATATCGCAGTTGTCCGGCGGAGAGATAATCCCTGAAAGCGCGGATACTGCCGCCCCTGAAGATGTTGTTTCTTCGGCGCTGAATTCCGGCTGTAAGTCAATCGCCTATACATACACCGAGCCCACGATATTTTTTGAATTTGCCCTGGAAACTTCAAAAAAGGCCGCGGCATCGGGGCTCAAAAACGTCTTTGTCACAAACGGATACATGAGCACTGAAGCTTTAAAAATGATTTCCCCGTACCTTGACGCGGCAAACGTCGATTTGAAGGGCGGCGAGGAGTTTTATAAAAAACTCTGCGGGGCAAAAAGGGCTCCGGTGATTGAAAACATAGGAGTAATGCGCGGACTCGGCATATGGATTGAAGTAACCACGCTTTTAATACCAGAATACAACGATTCCGAAAAGCAGTTGAGGGAAACAGCAAAGATAATAAAGGAGATAGACCCGGCTATCCCGTGGCACATAAGCAGATTTTTCCCCGTATATAAAATGAGCGGCCATTACCCGACTCCTCCGCAGAAGATAGCGCTGGCAAGGGATATAGGTTTTGAAGAGGGGCTCCGTTACGTTTATACCGGCAACATGCCGGGCAGTGACGGAGAAAATACTCTTTGCCATTCCTGCAAGTCGCTTCTTATCAAACGTCGAGGCTATTCAATATTGGAAAACAAGATTGAAAAAGGAAGATGCGGTTCATGCGGAGCGGAAACAGCAGGAGTTTTTTAATGAGCGGCAAAAATCATATGCGCGGCTTGAGGGGGATATAGCAGTTTAGAGTTTCTCCCCTGATGATTTCCCATAAGCTTTCTTCGTCTTCAGCTTCAAGCAGTTTCGTCTTAACTTCTTCTTTTTTCATGATATCCAGGAGTATGCTAACTATGTCTTCCTGTATCATGGGGTAATTGTAAGGAACAAGCAGTAAAAAGACAAAATGAATTTTTTCGCCGTTCTCTTCCCACGGAATGCCTTTGGGAATTCTCCCCATTACAATCATCGGCTGGCGCAGTAAAAGAATTTCTCCCGCAAAAAATGCGGCGCTTTCTTTCCTGCTTTCCTCTTTAAGGTAACTGCATTCAACAACAGGTGTGCACAGAATTTTTGCGTTGGGTAGGGATTCGTGTTCGGCTCCGGTTTCGCACAACTGCTCAAGTATCATTTCCTTCTCCGGGCCGTACATGCTTGCCAGAATGTTTCTCCGGGAGAATGCGTCAAACAACAGCATCCTTTTTTTCCGGAGCAGAGCGGAGCTCATCCACGGGCCGAGTATTACCGAAGATATGAGAGCGCCCGCGAGGATTGCCACAAACATCGGGTTGGTGATAAACCCCAACTGCAGCGCAATGATGGCTACCACTATCTGCATTTCTCCTCCCGGCGTATGGGCAACGGCGATGAGATTGTAGTTTTCTCTCTGCTGGCGCGCAAAAAAGCATCCAAGCCATGCGCCTGCGTACCTGCCGGCTGTGCCTATGAAAGAAATGAAAAATACGAGCGGGAGGCTGAAATTCGCAATAAAATCTATCTTCAAGCCTATGCTTGCGAAAAATATGGGAACAAAAATGGCATGCACCATTTCGGAAAACAACTGCCTTGTTCTTGCAGGGAGGCTTTTTGCTTCTCCGACGATGATTCCGGCAAGGAAGAATCCGAAAAGGGCGTGTATGCCTATTGCCAGAGTTATCGCTCCGCAGAGAAACCCGAGCAGGGCTATGAAGGTGATGGAAAAGCCGGGTTCAGGGTAGCCCCTTTTATGAATGAAGGAAAGAACTACGTGGGAGGCTTTCCTTCCCCATGTCAGGCATATGTAAGAAAAAACAAGTGTGCCTGATACGATGTAAAAAATACGGGATGCGTCCGGGCTGGACCGGTTTACCAGGCCTATTATGAGGGTGAAAATTACCCAGCCGATAAGGTCGTTTATTGAAAGGGCGCTCATTATAAGTGAACCGGTGTTTGTCCTGTAAATATTCAAATCGTGCAGGACTCTGGCCGTTACGGGCAGGGCGCTTATTGTCATCACCGTGGCGATAAAAAGCGCGAAAAGAAATCTCTGCGACGGGTCGGACAGAAAATGGGAAGGTATGAAATATGCGGGTACGAATGCTATTATCATGGGGATGAAAACGTCTGCAAGCGCAATTTTCGTTGCTTCTATCCTCTGTCTCCATACGGCGGAGAATTCCATCTCCATACCCGTTTTAAGCAGGAAGAAAAGTATTCCAAGCCATGCTACGGTGTCGAGCATAGTGTATTGCAATGTGGAGCTGGGGAATACGGTTGAGAAAGCC
>CAYOWY010000216.1:0-2810 GCA_964407805.1 uncultured bacterium
CTCTTATATACTGATACGCTTCAGCCAGAACCTCTGCTTTTTTTATCTCTTCTTCCACTTTTAATATCTCCTTTACCCCGAACTCTCACATGCTAAGCTTTCATGTGAGGGGTTAACGTTTTGTTTTCTTTCCAATTGCAATGTAACGAATTATTTTACCACATTTTGAAAAAAAGAGGTATAGTTTCCCTGCACGAGGGTTATTCAGTAAGAATTGAGTAAATTTGCTTATACTTGCTTATTGTCATCCGCACAACTTCTTCAGGCAGGGAAGGAGGGGAAGAATTCCTGTCCCAGTCGGTGGAAAGAAGGTAGTCTCTGATATACTGCTTATCAAGGCTTTCCTGGGACTTTCCCGGCACATACCTGCTTTTCTCCCAGAAGCGCGATGAGTCGGGCGTGAAAACTTCGTCTATCAGTATTACTTCGCCCCCGCAGGTGCCGAATTCAAATTTGGTGTCGGCGATTATTATCCCCCTGCTCTCCGCATGCACGGAGGCCTTTTTATAAAGAAGGAGGGATTTTTCCTTCAGGAGCCTTGCGTTTTCCGCACCTATCCTTTTCTCCATTTCGGCTAAATCTATGTTTATGTCATGCTCCCCTTTTTCTTCCTTTGTAGCCGGGGTAAAAATCGGCTCGGGGAGTCTGTCGGATTCTTTCAACCCGGCAGGCAGTCTGACGCCGCAAACCTGTCCGCGCTCGCTGTATTCTTTCCATCCGCTTCCGGCAAGATACCCCCTTACCACGCATTCGATTGGGAATTTCTTTACCTTCTTCACGATAACGGAACGGTCTCTCAAGAAGTCATGTTTGCGCAAAATTTCGGGGAACCTGTCAAAATCGCTGACAAGAATATGGTTTTTCATATCCTCTCTAAGGTAATTGAACCAGAATACGGACATCTTTGTAAGGATAACTCCCTTTTCCGGGACAGGCGTCGGGAGCACATAGTCAAATGCTGAAATCCTGTCGGTCGCCACCATTAAAATGCTCCCGTCCTCCATCTGAAACAGCTCCCTGACCTTGCCTGAATAAATCTTTTCTACGCCGGGAATCTCCATATCGTAAACCGCTTTATTCATATTCCTCCCGTCTTTGCCTCAAAATAAGAGGCGCATTGTTTATCGCTTTCCCATACTGTTACACGCATCACATTAACCGGATGTTTCTTCAAGCCGTCTTCCATTTTTTTATAAATATAGAAACATATGTTTTCCGAAGTGGGATTTCTTTTCCGGAAGAACGGCAATTTATTAAGGTCGCTATGGTCCAGTGCATCAAGCACTTTCTTCAGCGATTCCTTTACCAGATGGAAATCTATCAGCAATCCGTTGCCGTCGGGGCATTTTCCGCCTACAGTAACCTGCACCTTCCAGTTATGACCGTGCATGCTTTCACATTTGCCTTTGTAGTTCCTCAACCTGTGAGCGGAGGAAAAAACATCTTCAACGGTTACTTCATACATGTTTTTCTCCTGAATTTATTGTGAAACGGATATTTAAAATCTCGTTTTATCCAAATTTGTCGTTAACCGTATTGTAATACCGGTTTGAGTTCACCAGAGAGCGAGACGCCCAGGAGGCCGACGACGAGACGTACTGAAGTACGTTGAGGAAGCCGGCCGACGCAGGCAACAAAGCTCTATGTATGAAATCAAACTGGTATTAAATGAAATTTCTGAATGCAAGATAATCAAGAACGGCTTTTCCGAGAGTCTCGGCTATCGCCCTTCTCACCTCTATATCGCGGAGATTCCACTCCACATTGGGATTACATATAAATCCCACTTCGGTAAGAACTGCTGGCATGGGTGTATATTTCAAAACATAAAATCCTCTCCGTTTTGTGCCTCTGTCCGGAGTCAACAGCCTCTTCGCAAGGCGCTCCTGCACAAAATCGGCCAGTATTCTGCTCTCGTCAACAGCCGTTGTAGCGCTCAAGTCCTCAAGTATTTTTAATAGCGACGAGTCTTTTTTCTGGTCGTCCTCCAGCCCTTCAATATCGGAAGGGGGCGACAAAAACATCAAATTCTCCTTTTCTCCCGAATAATAGGTTTCAAACCCGTTTGCTTCCGGATTCCTGGAAACGGTTGAATTGGCATGAATGCTGAAAAAGATATCGGCGCCGATATCCTTGGACATCTGCACCCTCTCTTCAAGGGAAACGTTGAAATCGTCATCTCTGGTAAGATAAATTTTTATATTGGACTTCCTTGCCAGCTCTTTCTTAAGGTATTCACCCATTCTTTTGGCTATATCAAGATTTACCGCTTTTTCTTCAAGTCCGTAATTCCCCACCGCTCCCCTGTCGCTTCCGCCGTGACCAGGGTCTATTAAAATCACGAATTTGTCTTTTTTGAGGGCTGTCTTTTCTCCCGGCTTTTTCTGCCACGGCTCTTCCTTTACGGCAGGAGCTTCTGTTTTCAAACCCGCCAGAATTTTCCCGAAGTCATCCACGGGTATAAGAATCTCCCCCTCCACTTCCCTGACAGGCGAATTCAGATATTCCTTCCTGCCTTCAAAAATAACTTCCTTTCCCCCGAGCTTGAATTTTATCTCGCCGCCTTCATGGACTATAAATACCCTGTCTTCAACCCTTCCCCATTTATCTTCAGAATTAAGTATTCTTAGCAGGCTCTTAACGGATATATACGAAGTGTTCTCTATTATATAGGCGGGGATTTTTCTTTCTTTTATTTCCTCGGCAAGGTCAAGGGAGAAACAGAAAGAAGGGATTAAAAACAATATTGCCAATATGACTAAGCTTGTTTTTTTTTTAATCATTCTTTTCTAAAATCCCCTTTATGCACC
>CAYOWY010000217.1:0-2800 GCA_964407805.1 uncultured bacterium
TAATCAAACCGGAACTGTGTTTATCCAGGCGTCCTACGGGGAAAAGTTTGCCGTATGAAGCAGGGACAAGGTCTGTAACCTTCTTTTCGGCAAAACGGTCCTTTACCGTGGAAGTATAACCTTTGGGTTTGTTCAAAGCAAGATAAGTAAACCCGGCGGGAGATAACAGCTTTCCGTATAATTTAACGGTGTCGCCGTCTTTTACATCCGCAAACGGCTCCACAACTTTTTCCCCATTGACCTGCACCGCGCCCTTTTTTATCAGCTCGTCGGCTTTGCGCCGCGAGGCCGCACCGCAGCGAGCCAGATACACGTTAAGCCTCATGCCTCTATTCTATCACTATGCTTCAGCATTTTCAAAGTATTCGCCTGCATTTTTTCTGTATTATTCACATGAAAATTTTGAAAAATTATTTTTGTTTGATAATATTATTGAAAATACAAATACATACAGTGCAGTTTGAAATCCGGCAGGAGATAATGAAAAATGAGCCAGGTACATGATTCCATAGCACTTGCCGCGCTTTCAGTCCAGACAGACGAGGTAAAAAAGTATTTTAAGCCGCACATGAAGGAATTGGTAGAAAGTTCGTGGTATCCGGATAGAGCCGGCGAGGTAAAAAAAACCGCAGATGCCGGGTTTCTTTATCCCCCTGTTCCGAAAGCCGCATGGCAGAAAAAGCTTGAAAACGTTTCTTCGCGGAACAAATTCTGGACATGGTGCGGACAACCTCCCCTTGCGTCGGTTTACCTTTGCGGCCACTATCTGAAGAAGGTTCTAAGCAGTATTGACACAGACGATACCGTTTCGGCGGTAAAATTTTCCGGCGTCTACTCCCACGTAATTGCCGACATTATGGAGCCAGGACATGCCGTCTTCGACTGGATAATAGATATCTTTCTGCCTGCCTCCTCCGCGAGTCCTTACAGCGGCGGGGTATATACCAACAAAGAGTGCCTGCGAGGTCCGGTGAACATCAGGGGATACCGTCCGAAACTTCTCGGAGGCAGTGTCAAGCGGGCGGAGATGGGTATGATTGCAGGGCTGATAAACGGAAGCCGGTTCGGCGCTTCTCTCGCAATCCCCATTGAAAAAGCTCTTTATGCCGGCAAAATAAAGGAAGCGAGACAGCTTTCATCCCTTGCACAGAATGAGGCTGCAAGGCAATTTGCCGATTTCATCCATACTGTTTTCTGCCTGGAGGGAAAGAATCGGGGGAAAAATCCCCTCCTACCCCTTGATATGTGCGGTTATCCGTTCATTTCAGCGGAGATAAGCTGTTACTGCAGATTCCGTCCCCTTGTGGATATCTTCCTTGACCCGGATTTTTTTGATGATGCGAAGCCTCAATTTATTCTGAAAAAACTGCCTCTGGCTCTGCTGTCAGGACACGGAAAGATTGAACGAGTGCACGGTTTCTCCATGATGCCCGGAAATATAACAAGCCCTGCATCCGTTGAATATCTGCTGGTACCCGGAGCTTATAACACCTTCTCCGCAAGAGTCGGGTTCAATCCCGCTTTCAGGAAATCTTTGCCGTTTCTCTCGGCTGTTTTCACGGTATCGGGCGACGGCAGGGAGCTTGCCCGCAGCAGGCCTGTCAAGTCCGGGGAACCTGCAGTCCGCATACAGGCCAATCTGGGTAATACCCGTTTTCTCACCCTCTCGATGAGATATTCCGGAAACTATTCCATCAGGGAGGAAGAAAAATTCCGGAAAGCCACAAGCGCCACCCACGGAGTATGGGCAGAACCCGCTTTATATTAAAACTGACCTTTCCCGTGCAAAAATGATTGATGCGCTAACAGGCCTGTTAAATAAATATATCTTCCTCCCATTTTTTAATCCACCACAGGTTGACTTTGGAGGATTTTTGGAATAAACTATACCGATGGCCATAAAAAAAGAGGATATTGAATATCTTGGGAATCTTGCCAGGATAGGGCTGACTGACGAAGAAAAAGAGCGGTTTGCGAAGGAGCTGGAAAAAATAATTTATTACGTCTCCCAGCTTTCAGAAGTTTCCACCGAAAAAATTCCTCCTGTCTGGCATGTGATGCCGGTAACTAATGTCTTCAGAGAAGACAGGATGGAAAAATCTTCCTGTTCAGAGGAGATTATGTCCGGGGCTCCTGATGAATCCGAAGGTTTCTTCAAAGTGCCCAGGATTATCTGATAATGGAAAAAAAATACCTTGCTTTTGAAAAACCCCTTGAAGCCATAGATAAAAAAATTGAGGCGTATGCAGAAGTTAAGAAGGGCGGCCAGTCCAACGGGGAAAACGGCACAATCCGGCTGAAACAACAGCTGGCGGAAAAGACAAAAGAGATATTTGCAAATCTGACCGACTGGGAGATTGTCCAGTTGTCCCGGCATCCTAACAGGCCGCATACGCTTGATTTCGTTGAAAATATTTTTGAGGATTTCGTTGAATTGCACGGAGACAGGTGCAGTGAGGATGACCATGCCATAGTCGCTGGGATAGGCCGGTTTAGAGGCATCCCTGTCGGCATAGTGGGACAGCAGAAAGGAAGGGATACTAAGGAGAACCTGTTCAGAAAGTTCGGCATGGCGCATCCGCCAGGTTACAGGAAGGCGATGAGGATTATGCATCTTGCCGAGAAACTCCGTATGCCTGTGATTTCCTTTATAGATACGCCGGGCGCAAATCCCGACATAAAGGCGGAAGAAAACGGGCAGGCGCTGGTGATAGCGGAAAACCTCCTTGAAATGTCAATGCTGAAAACCCCCGTGTTATGCATAATAATCGGGGAAGGCGGAAGCGGCGGAGCTCTGGGA
>CAYOWY010000218.1:0-2796 GCA_964407805.1 uncultured bacterium
ATTATTCAGTGTTGAAAAAGAAGAGGATTTTACCGATAATATTGATTTTTTCATTAAGGGAATAAAGGTTTCCTTTGTTTTTTTCCCTTTTTCAAACGCCGAGAAAACCGAAAATTTAAGGGGTCTTACCGTTGCCGGAGACTATGACCTGTTTCTGAATAAGATTTATGTTGCAGGGAAACGAATAGATGTTAAAGACCCTTTTGACGCCGCTTTTTTGTACAAGAAAAACAAGTGGGATAAAAACCTTATAAAAAAAGATTTTGAAAATAAATTTCCAGGGCAGTCTTACGAAATTTTCCTCGGCGCACTTTTGAATTTTGAGGATTACGGGAATTTGCAGGGATGGGTTAAGAAGACGCTGGATTCACTTGTTTGATTTTTATGCATTCTACCGGAGGCTGATTATGGAGAAAAATCTTTGGCTTTTGCACTGGCTCTGGGGCTCTGCATCGGGCTTGGCATTGCAATCGCGGGCATTTACCTCGGAATATCTCTCAAACAGAGCAGGCGGCCGCAAAGCATAGTGAGCGTGCGCGGCCTTGCAGAGCGCGACGTTGATGCAGACCTTGCCATCTGGCCGATTGCCTTCCAGGAGACAAGCAACGACCTGACCGATTTATATAACCGCATTACGGAAAGGCGCAAGACCGTCTCCCGCTTCCTCACCGATGCCGGCTTCAAGGCGGAGGAGATTTCCTATTCGGCCCCGAACATAGTTGATTTTAAAACAAGGGCTTACGGCAACGAATCGGTAAAGGACAAGCCGAAATACATGGCAGAGGCAACAGTGACGCTCCGTTCAACGGACGTCAGCCTGATGAAAAAAACCATAGAACAGTCCGGCTCGCTGGTAGGTAAGGGGATAGTGCTGGTTTCCTCCAGCTGGGAGAACAGGACGCAGTATCTTTTCAAAGGGCTCAACGACATAAAGCCGGAGATGATAGAGGAAGCGACGAAGAATGCGCGCGCGGCGGCGGAAAAATTCGCCCAGGACTCCGGCAGTAAACTGGGGAAGATAAGCACCGCCTCCCAGGGACTCTTTGACATAACCAACAGAGATGAGAGTACTCCGGAGAAGAAGACCGTCCGCGTCGTGACCTACGTTACCTATTTCCTTGTTGATTAAAAATATTCAACGCCTGAAATGCGCGGTTTTACAGGGAAAAACGGCGGAATAAACCCGTCTTGCCCCAAACCGTCTAATAATTCATGAGTCCAAGCAAAAAGCAGGTAACGGTTCTGTTGATTCTTATTATAATATCTGTTGCCATTATTTACCCTGCGCAATCCGCTGTGAATGAACCCGCTCCGGCCGATTTATTCAATATGCCGGCAAATAACCACATTGACGAACTGGTCCTTTCCCGGCTGGAAAAAGTCGGAATACCGCCATCGGAACTCTGTTCCGACGAGGTTTTCTTGAGGCGCGTCTATCTGGATGCGATAGGCACGCTGCCCAGGCCGAAGGAAGCCATGGGTTTTCTTTCGGATAACAGCCCCGACAAAAGGTCCCGGCTAATTGACGAACTGCTTGAGAGAGAGGAATATTCCGATTACTGGGCGATGAAATGGAGCGATATCCTGCGGATAAAATCCGAATTTCCAAGCAATCTCTGGCCAAACGCCGTACAGGCTTACCACCGGTGGATAAAAGAATCCCTTAAAAACAACATGCCCTGCGACCGGTTTGCCGTCGCGCTCTTGACCTCAAGCGGCAGTAATTTCCGCGAACCGGCAGTCAATTTCTACAGGGTTGTACCCGGCCGCGATGCGGAAAAAACCGCGGAATTCGCCGCCCTGATTTTCATGGGAATGCGCACCCAGAAATGGACGGAAGAGCAGAGGAAAGACATGGCGGCTTTCTTCACCCAAACCGGCTACAAAAAAACTAAGGAATGGAAGGAAGAGATAGTTTATTTCAATCCTGACGGAGACGGTCCGAAGAGCCGTTACGCGTCAGTGCTCGGGGAAAGAATAGAAATTCCGCCCGATACGGATCCGCGCGCGGTCTTTGCCGCATGGCTGACCGCTCCGGAAAATCCTTATTTTGCACGCAGTATGGTCAACAGAATCTGGTACTGGCTTATGGGCAGGGGCATTGTACACGAAGCCGACGATATATGCAGGGAGAATCCTCCCCAGAATCCCGAACTTCTCTCATGGCTCGCAAAAGAACTTGTGGATAATATGTATGATATGAAACATATCTACCGTCTGATACTTAATTCGGCGGCATACCAGCTTTCATCCGAACCCAACGGCTACAATGCGGCGGATGAAGTCAATTTCTCTCATTACCGGGTGCGCCGCCTTGACGCGGAGGTGCTTATTGATGCCGTATGCCAGATTACCGGCACAGGGGAAATCTATTACAGCCAGATTCCTGAACCGTATACCTTTATACCGCCGCAAGACCGCACAATTACGCTTGCCGACGGAAGCATCACCAGCGCTTTCCTGACGCTTTTCGGCCGTCCGAGCAGAGATACCGGCTATCTCTCCGAAAGGAATAACGAAATGTCGCTGATGCAGAGACTCCATTTTTTAAATTCTTCTCACATCCAGAACAAAATCTACAAGTCGCAGCCGGTTAAAAGAATAATAAGAAACAATCCGGACGACGTCCGGCTTGTAAGGCAGGTTTATATCACCGTAATGTCCCGGACGCCCGCAGAAGAAGAGCAAGCGGCGGCGCTTGAATATATTAAGAATTCAGGATTAAGCAGGGAAAATGCGATTTGTGACATAATCTGGGCGCTGATGAACACCAAGGAATTCATGTTCCGCCATTGA
>CAYOWY010000219.1:0-2795 GCA_964407805.1 uncultured bacterium
TCTGATAAAAGCCGCTGCGGATGATGCAGTAAAAGGCGTTCCAACCGGCGTGATATCTTGTAAATTCCATGCGGGCGTTGCCGGAATAATTACAGCTATCTGTAAAAGAATAAAGGAAGATAAGAATATTTCTGCAACAGTTTTATCGGGAGGGGTATTCCAGAATCTTCTCCTGCTGGATATGGTGTGCAGGAAACTGAAGAAAGCGGGTTTTACCGTTTATATCCACAGACGGATGCCGGCAAATGATGCCTGCATATCGGTTGGGCAGGCGGCAGTAGCGTATGCCAAATTGACTTCACATACATAGTTTCGTTAGCTTCGTCGTCAGCTTCCTCGACGTATTCCTTACATACGCCTCGTTACCTCCTCCTTGCCGCCTCACTCTCTATGTGAATTTAAGTTGGCATTCAAAGCAAAAGACTCTTTTATTTCGTCCTCAATCTTATCAAACTCTCTTTCCGCATCCTCTGGAGCGATATACCTCATTTTCACTATGTGAGTCCTGACGGACATATCCATAATCTTTTCCAGAGCGACGCCTTTTTGCAGTTCATCCGCGGCAAGGCGGTGAAAAACGAGTATAACCTTGAGCATCCTGTATTGCCGCTTGAGCGTCGTATATGCGTCCCTGTCGTCAAAAGCGCTCTGGTGCAGGAAATCCTCCCTGACTGACCGGGCGGTTTCAAGTACAAGGCGGTCATTCATGGACAGTGTCTCCATTCCTACAAGCCGGACTATTTCGTTGAGCTCCGCTTCTTTCTCAAGTATTGAAAGCGCCTCCTGTCTTATCTCCGTAAAATCAGTCGCAATCTCCCTGTGCAGGTAGGGTTTGATATTTTCTTCGTACAAGGAATAACTTGTAAGCCAGTTGATGGCCGGGAAATGCCTCTGGTAGGCAAGCCGGTCGTCCAGCCCCCAGAAAACCTTAACCACACGAAGCGTCATCTGTACAACCGGGTCGGTCAAATCTCCTCCCGGGGGGCTGACCGCGCCTATGACGGAGAGAGAGCCTTCCCTCAAGTTTCCGGAACCGAGGCATTCAACCCGTCCCGCCCTTTCATAGAAAGATGCCACGCTTGTGCCGAGATACGCGGGATACCCCTCTTCACCGGGCATCTCCTCCATCCGGCCGGAGATCTCCCTCAAAGCCTCGGCCCACCTGCTTGTGGAATCGGCCATTAGAGCGACGGAATACCCCATATCACGGAAGTATTCGCCCAGCGTAATCCCCGTGTATATGGAAGCTTCTCTCGCGGCAACAGGCATGTTTGAGGTATTGGCTATAAGAACCGTCCTTTCCATCAGAGGCCTGCCCGAAGCAGGATCTTTAAGTTCGGGGAACTCCATGAGGACGTCGGCCATCTCGTTTCCTCTCTCCCCGCAGCCGATATAAACTACCACCTGCGAGTCCGCCCACTTCGCCACCGCGTGAAGTACAACCGTGTTATGAAGCAATGAAGGCAAATTACCGCCTATGAAATTATGGTATTCTTCAACCTGCAGGTCATAAACAGGAAGCTTATAATCTTCTGTCTCTATCTTGACTATCCTGTCCTGGGAAACGTGAGCCAGACAGTTAAACGCCAATTTCTGCAAATAAGGGTCTTCCGTTACCCTTGCAAAAGCTTTGAAAAGCGGCAGGGTTATCTTTTCCCCTGCAAAAAGATTGAATATTTCCACGCCGGCATCTTTTAATTTTTGATAAGGCCTGCCGCAGTTATTGTAAACATTTTTACAGAAAGCTGGAGAGATGTTTATGACATCGCATCTTTGATACCTTTTGACATCCATGGAAAGATATTCCTTCATTGATGCGTATTTTGCAAAGGTATCATCTCCCGTCAGAGCGTAGAATTTACCTATCTCTTCATTGCCTCTGATATAAACCCTGAAATATATAGTGTCGTTTACCTTTTTCTCTCTTATCTTACAAATTATGCTCAGGCGGCTCAGCAGATAAGACAGATGGATCGCAAGCATCCTGCTTGCCGTGGCAATCTCAATCTCGCCCTTGTTACGCGAAAAATATCCGTCGCATAAAAAATATCCCTTCAGGAAACTGCTCAAAATTTTTTTTGAACTCTGCAGCAAAGATGGAGGAAGGACCAGATTTCTTGATTTCTTTACCCCGGGAAACTGCAAAAATTTCAGCAGTTCCGATACCACGCAGGACTCAAGCCATAAACAATTAACGGTCCGGGCATACCGCTCCACAGTTTTCATACCAAAGAGTTCCGTTACAAGCGAAGAATAGAGTTCAAGTATACGCTCATCATTGTTATAAAACCTTATAGACCTCCCTTTCAGCATGCCGTCTGCCATAAGAAGCCCGAGGAACAAAGAAAGCCTCTCATCCATATATTGAGGTATTTTGCAAGATAAACTATTAGCATGCCCCTTTATTCTTTCGGTAACAGGCGCATCCAGCCCGTTTTTTGCATAAATATTTTTTATGAGCTTCAAGGTGGGATTGTTTCTCCCCGCATAATATTCCTTCAGAGCGCCATATGAAATCTTGAGTTCATCGGCAACTTTTTGCAAAGTGCCCCGTTCCTCTTTCATCTTGCATACAAAATCTCTGACCTGCCGGTTCAACGGCTTATCTGCACTCCTGTAATTCTGAAAAATATTATAAACAGGTATTTTATACTGTACGCTTGTGCATGGAAGCTTGCGCGGGGCGGCAAGAAAATCTCCTTCTTTCAGCATTATTGCAGGGGTTTCTTCTATTCTCATGTCTTCGTTAAACTTGAAAAGCTAAATGATATCTTAAAGCCAATAGAGGCACGGCT
>CAYOWY010000220.1:0-2784 GCA_964407805.1 uncultured bacterium
ATCTGAAGCCCGGCATGTTTGCCAGGGTTGCGGTGAGCACGGGAACCCGCAAGGTCCTTGCGGTTTCCATGGATGCTCTCATGAAAATGTCGGGAAGCGGCAGTTACTATTGTTTCCGGCTGGACGGAGAGACTGTTTCAAAGGTGTATGTGGACGTGGGAAAGATACAAAAAGGCATTGCGGAAATAACCGGCGGGTTGAAGGAAGGGGATTCGGTGGTAGTTACATCACAGGGTATTCTTGAAACCGGAGTTAAGGTTGCGCCCACCTACAAGACCGGCGGAAAGTGAGAGGAGCCAGCGACAAATGGTTATATCCGAGATTACGGTAAAAAGGCCTTATGCGACGCTGATGGTTTTTATCGGGATACTAATCCTGGGGGTAATAGCGGCTATTAAAATCCCCGTTTCACTTCTGCCCGACATAGAAATGCCTGCCGTTACAGTAATTATCCCCTACCCCGGAGCGAGCGCAAGCGATGTTGAGAATTACGTGACCAAGGAACTTGAAGACACCCTTTCCACGGTTCCGAAACTTGATAACTTAAGCTCTGTTTCCAAAGATAACATATCGATGGTAACCTGCGAGTTTGACTGGGGTGCGGACCTGGACGCGGCTACTTCTGACATCCGGAACAACCTTGACCTTGCGAAGGCGGAAATCAAAAAAAACGCTCCTGACAGCGAAGAACCTATCATATTTAAGCTTTCTACCGATAAAATCCCGGTTGCCGTAGTTTCCATCTCGGCTTCTGAATCATGGAAAGACCTTGCCTATATAGTTGACAGGGAGATTACCACCCCCCTGCAGAGAACCCCCGGGGTGGGCAACATATCTTCTTACGGCGGGCTTACAAGGCAGATACAGGTTATCCTTAACTGGGAAAAAATCAAGGCCTATAAAATACCTCCTTCACTCGTTATCCAGCGCCTCGCTGAAGAAAATGTGGATGTTCCGTTCGGAAAAATAAAGGAAGGCAGGAGGAACTATTTTCTTCGAATGCCCGGGCGGTTCAGAAATACAGCCGATATAGAGGGGATACTTTTGACGGCTTTCGCCGCCGGCCGCCCCGTTTACCTCGGGGACATAGCCGAGATAAGGGACAGCTTTGTGGAGGAAACGTCAAAGTCTTATCAGGACGGGAAAGAAGCCATTGTTCTGGTAGTGCAGAAACAATCCGGAGCAAATACCGTACAGGTTGTCAAAGAAATAAGAAAAAAGCTTGATTCGCTGAAAAAAAACCTGCCTCCCGACGTCAGCATTGAAATACCTTTTGATTCCGCCGATTACATAGTAATGACAATGAATAACCTCAAGTCAACGGTTTTCACCGCGGGCTTTTTGGTTGTTTTGATAACTTTTCTTTTTCTGCGCAGGTGGAAGGCGAGCTTTGTCGTTATGATGACAATTCCGTTTGCGCTTATCGTTGCGTTCATATATCTTTTTGCGAGAGGGCTGACTATCAATGTCATCTCGCTTATGAGTCTTGCGATTACCATAGGCATGGTTGTTGACAATACCATTGTCATTGTTGAAAACATATCCCGCCACCTTGAGGAGGGGAAAAAGCCGGTTGAGGCGAGCATACTGGCCGCAAAGGAAGTTGGCGGGGCAATTACGGCGTCGTCCCTTACCACCGTTGTCGTTTTCATCCCTCTGGTTTTTGCTACGGGGATAACGGGCATTATGTTCAAACAGCTGGGAACCATAATTGCCGTCACCATATTTGCTTCCCTCTTTATTGCGCTAACCCTTACCCCCATGCTTACATCAAGGCTTTTGAAGCCGCATTTTGACAGGGAAGGCGTGAAATACAGGGAAAGCCGCTTCTATAATATAGGGGAATCCTTGCTCGGACGGCTGGAAAACGGTTACAAGAGACTGCTTGTTTTCTGCCTGCACCATAAAAAATTCATAATGAGCCCTTTACTGCTTGTTTTCATTTTCAGCGTATACCTTGGCAGGTTTGTACCCAGCGAGTTTTTCCCTTCTTCCGATTCGGGAGAGCTTGAAATCAATATTTCACTGAACGAATCCACAAGGCTGGAGGAGACCGACAGAATAATCCGCGAGATAGGAACCCTTATAGACGCCAAAGAACCGGGGCGGCTTTTCTGGTACGGTACAGCGGGCGAAACTTCCGGCGGGATGGGTGCGCTTATGGGAGGTACGGATTCACCCAACTCCGGGCAGATACGCGCCAAGTTTGTGCCGAGAAACGAGAGAGAGCGGAGTATTAACGAGATTGCCGGGACGCTAAGGGAAGAATTGAGCTTAATTCCCGGCATAGAAAGATTGTCCGTGTCTCCGTCCGGCGGCATGGGAAGCGGGATGGCGCAGGGCAAACAGATAGAGGTTGAGATTACGGGCAACGACCTTGACGGCCTTCTCATGCTGGCAAGAAAGTTTGAAGGGATAATGAAGGGCGTGGAAGGAGCTGTTGATACGGAGGTCTCCTTTAAAGACCCGAGAATGGAGCTTCACATAGATATTGACAGGGAAAAGGCAAAACGCCTCGGCGCAAACACCTCTGCCGTGGGACAGGCTTTGAGAACGTATTTTTACGGCTACGAGGCTACGAGGTTCAGGGACGGCGACGAAGATTTTGATGTTTTCGTCCAGCTTTCGGAACAGGACAGGTATGACGCTGGCAGGGTGGGTTCCGTACCCATACCGACGGCGGGAGGAGGTACGGTTCTGCTTAAGGATATCGCAAACATTGATTTCGGCCTGGGCCCCGTGCAGATAGACAGAAAAAACAGGCAGAGGATCATAACTGTTGGC
>CAYOWY010000221.1:0-2779 GCA_964407805.1 uncultured bacterium
ACGAAGGTCCGACCTTCGTAAGGTATGCGCCAACGCTTTATGGCGGAAAGGTACGTTGGAATGGAGGACGCAGGCTAGAGCCTGCGGCTACCAAAATACATGAAAGACGTCCAATAAATTGGACACGCTACAAAGACACAGAAAAACGAGGGGATTGCCGAAAGCCCGGCATCCCTACGAAGAAGCACTAAGTTAAGCTTACGGGATTTACAATGAAA
Source organism: uncultured bacterium (assembly GCA_964407805.1). Taxonomy (GTDB): domain Bacteria; phylum Ratteibacteria; class UBA8468; order B48-G9; family JAFGKM01; genus JAFGKM01. The sequence continues at coordinate 219 of CAYOWY010000221.1, forward strand.
AAGGAGCCTGTCCCTTTTTTGAGGAGATGCAAAATGGAGATGAAAAAGAGGTTCTGTTTAGAAGGCAAGAAGGCAATGGTAACGGGTGCAGGACAGGGGCTGGGCAAGGCGTTTGCACTGGCGCTTGCGGCAGCAGGCGCCGACGTGGCAGTTCTTGACATTAACAAAAGCACGGCAGAAAAAACGGCATCCGAAATAGAATCTTCAGGTTTTAAATCCATTGCAATAGAGGCTGACGTAAGCATAATGGAAGATAGCAGTAAAGCGGTGGAAAAAATAGTAAAGGAATGGGGAAGACTCGATATAGCCGTGAACAACGCGGGAGTTTCGCCTCCCATAAAAGATAGCGTCGACATCACCGCGGAAATCTGGGATAAAACTATGGGAGTGAACCTTCGCGGACTTTTTTTCTGCGCTCAGGCCGAGGCAAAAGCAATGATGCGGAACAGGTACGGGAAGATAATAAACATGGCCTCCATATGCGGCCACATAGTGTGGCCTAAATTCCAGGCGGTGTACAGCATATCAAAAGCGGGAGTTATTCATCTGAGCAGATGTCTTGCCGTTGAATGGGCTCCGCACGGAATCCGGGTAAACAGTATAAGTCCCGGCGTCACAATGACTCCTGACCTGTTTCCCGACGTTCCCCCTATCTTTCTCAGAAAAGCGCCGCTGGGAAAAACAGCAAATGTTGAAGATATTGCAGGAGCCGTTCTCTATCTTGCCAGCCCGGCATCTGACTTCATGGTTGGACAGGATATGGTTCTGGACGGCGGATATACCCTGTTATAGTAAATATAACGCACGCTGAAATCTGCAGATACCGGATTGGAAATAAATTTGCAGCCGCACCTTTTAAGGTGCGTAACAATAATAATTGCAGGCTGGCCTGCGGCTACAAAGGCACGAGGAGGAAAATTATGAGGATAAGAGAAGGACTGCTGGTATTGATGCTTTCTTTATTTTCGTTTTCAACGGTATGGGCATTGCCAAACCCTTCTTATTTCCCCAAGGGGTGGAGCTTGAACTACGGTACGCCGAAGGGCATAAAAATGGAATATAAAGTCCTTGCCGGCTCAGGCGCCTATGAAGGAGATTCGTACGCTTTTGTCAGGGGGCACCTTATGAGCGAACAGTTCAACGTATCCGGCAGGGATGAGCTTGAAATCAGTTTTTACGCCAAAGACCCAGAAGGGAATGACGTATCCTGCATGTTATATACTTACTCTCTCCAGGAAGGCGGAACTTTAAGATACAGCGGTACCATTACGGGATTCTCCCAGAAAGCAGGTCCCGGATGGACTCCCGTTTCGGGCACAATAAAAATACCCGGACTTGTTGAAGACGAGGAAAAATTTGTCAAGGGCAAAAATCCTGCCGATGCGGTGATCGTCGTACTTGCCAGCAATACGGGCGCATTCTTCGATTATCCATCCATAGTTCATATAAAAACAGGAACCTGGCGTAATGCTGAATGCGCGCGCCATGAAGGAAGGGGCAGGCTGAAACTTTCACTGGGAAACTACAGGGGAGCCCTTGAAGAATTCGATAAAGCTCTGGGCCTGGCGGAAACGGGAAAGGAAAAAAATCTGATTCTCGCCAGCATAGAAGAAGCAGAACGCGCTGAAAAAATAGAGGCAACGGGGAAAAAGACGGAAAACATATTCCCCCGGATAGACGCTCTCGTAAAACAGGGCAGATACGAGGATGCCGGGAAAGAGTATGAAAAAATAAGGAAGCTTTCAGAAAATGATTATCTGAAGGAGCTCGCATTATTCAATATAGCCGAATTATACAGACTCCAAAAAGATTACAGGAACGCACACAGCGCCTACCGTTCAATTTTTTCCATTCCGGGATTGACCCCTTACTACCGGATATACGGATTATTCAGGCAGGCAGAGGTTTATTCGGAACAGAAAGATTACGGGAGGGCAAGGGATTTATACGAACAGGTATTGAAAACCAGGGAAGCCCTGGACAGCCATGTGTTCAAAGCGAAACTGTTTTCAGCCGACACTTACAGGGCGGAGCAGAAATACAAACAGGCGCGAACCATGTACGAAAAACTTCTGGCAGAGCAGGAATCCTCGGATTTCCCGCATGAAAGTTACCGCGCAGACCTTGTTGAACGGCTGGAATCTATAGACGGACTGGCGGACGGCGCGGAGGAAAAAAGCAGGCAGGAGAAACTTGTTGAAAGGATAAACAGCCCGAAATACGCCGTATATGTTTCTCCCGCAGGAAGCGACAATAACAACGGGGCAAAAGAGGCTCCTTTTGCCTCGATAAAGAGGGCGCAGGAAGAGGTACGCAAAATCAAGGCAAAAGGCATGCCCGAAGGAGGAATCGCAGTCTACATGAGGGGCGGTAAATACTTTCTCCAGGAGAGTGTTTCTTTTGAAAAGGAAGATTCAGGGACTGAAGTTTCCCCCGTGGTTTACAGGAGTTTCCCCGGGGAAGAAGTGCGTCTGATAGGAGGCAAACAGCTGACAAATTTCAAACCTCTTTCCGACCCGGAAATACTCAGAAGGCTGCCCGAAGAAGCCAGGGGGAAAATA
>CAYOWY010000222.1:0-2766 GCA_964407805.1 uncultured bacterium
GTGCCCTGCCGGGTGGTTTCTGAAGCGGGCGTCTGTTTGAGGAGCGGGCACGGATGTCATGACGTTTCTCATCATGACAGAGCGACGAAAGAAGCCGAACGCAGACCGCCTCGCCGGGGCGGTCAAGTGTCCCGCCTGAAGAAGACCGCCCGGTTGGGCACATGTCAATATGCATTTCTTATGTCTTATGTCGGAATTTCTGTCTTTTTGTTTATAAAATTGCCTCCCCTTCTTCCCCCGTTCTGATGCGTATTGAGTTCTCAACCGGATGGATGAATATCTTGCCGTCTCCTATATCCCCCGTCCTCGCATTATCCACAATCGTCTTTACGGTATCCTTCAGGTCGCTGTCTTTTACCACCGCTTCCAGCTTTACCTTGGGAAGGGTGTCAATCTTATATTTCTCCCCGCGCCACTGATGAACCATCCCTTTCTGTTTTCCGTAACCTTCAATGTCCGTAATCATCAACCCGCTGCATCCCCGGGATTCCAGAGCATTGAGAACATCCTCCAGTTTTTCCGGCCGTATAATCGCTTCTATCTTTTTCATTTTTTGGACCTCCTTTCATTTATCTTTGAAACCCGCCGCGATATGCGCTGGTTTTCTGCTCAAAAATTCAGGATACGCCGAATTGCCGTGCTCGCTTACATCAAGACCGTCTATCTCTTCCTGCAGGCTTACCCTTATTCCCATGACGGACTTGATAAGCCACCAGCCGGCCAGCGCAACCGTGAACGTATAAAAAGCGACTATGGCAACCCCGGCAAGCTGTGTGAGAAACAATCCGGCTCCTCCCCCAAAGAATAAGCCGCTGCCCCCGCAGCTGATGCCGGCAATTTTATCCTGCGCAAACAATCCCACACACAGTGTTCCGAATATGCCGTTTACCAGATGCACCGACAAAGCGCCCACAGGGTCGTCAATCCGCAGGCGGTCAAACATTATGACCGATAGCACAACAAGAACTCCTGCGGCAAAACCTATTATGACGGAACTCGGCACGCTGACAAAAGCACAGGGAGCGGTAATCGCCACCAGCCCGGCAAGACAGCCGTTTAGCGTCATCCCCAGGTCCGGCTTTCCTATAAGTATCCATGAAAGGACGGTTGAGCTCATAATTGCCGCGGCCGCCGCCATGTTGGTTGTAATAGCAACATGGCTTATCGCCACCGGGTCAGCGGTCATGGTTGAACCCGGATTAAATCCGAACCATCCGAACCAGAGCACGAAAGTCCCGAGGGTTGCCATGGACATGTTATGTCCGGGTATGGCGTTGATTCTACCTCCGGAGTATCTGCCGAAACGCGGCCCCAGAAGCAGTACACCCGCCAGGGCGGCCCATCCTCCGACGGAGTGAACGACCGTTGAACCGGCAAAATCAAAAAATCCTTTTTCAGCGAGCCATCCCCCTCCCCATATCCAGTGGCCTACAACCGGATAAATCAGCGTAGTCATGATAAAAGAGAAGATGATGAAAGAGACGTACTTTATGCGTTCAGCCACCGCTCCGGAGACAATCGTGGCGGCTGTACCGCAAAACACCAGCTGAAAGAAAAACTTCGCCCAGAGAGGCACGCCGGCCCATGAAATGGCGGAATAGACGCCTTGATAAGCGGCTCCGGTAGCGGGAGAATTATCCGGCCCGCCGGCGAAAAACAATCCTTTCATGCCCACAAAAGAATTGCCGTCTCCGAACATGAGCCCCCACCCTATTAGCAGAAAGCCCAGGGAAGAAACGGCAAACACTGCGAAGTTCTTGGAAAGAATGTTCACGCAGTTCTTGACTCTGGCAAACCCCGCCTCCACCATAGCAAAACCCAGATTCATAAAAAAAATCATCTTGGCGGTGATTAAAACCCATATAGTGTCAATGACAATCTTCATATTTCCATCCATGTCTTCCTCCTCTCAAACTGCAAAAATTCAAAAAAAAACGCCTTGAGAAATCCGCCGTGGATTTTCAAGACGTCCCTGTCCCCTTAAAAAAACTAAGCCCTTTTCAAAGCAGACTTTGCTTTGGAAAAGGGCATCTTTACCTACCTCGTATCATGTAGGGGCTTCCATGCCCCCTGTCACATCATTGTTGTTTATTGACACAGAATATACCTCTTTTTATTTCTCCTGTCAATATTTATTTGTTTGCAGTACGCTTGCTCTTTGCTATTGACAGTATTTTTAAAAAAGGTATAATTATATAGTTCAGAGTGCCTGCAAAGGCTTAACAGGGAAGTGCCAGCCCGCCTTCGCCAAGGCTTCGGCGGGTTAAGGCCGCGCTCCCGGCGCTGTAAGGGATGACGAAATTCCATAAGTCACTTTCCGCAAAGCGGAAGGGAAGACGGAAAATAGGTCCGGTTCACCTTTTGAGAAATGAAAGGGAAACGGGAAAATCCCCAGTCAGAAGACCTGCTCTGAATATGGTAAACAGACTCTTTCCCGCGGGATAACGGGAAAAGGGTTTTTCTGTTTCGGGCAAAGTGAAACAGGGTGCAGCCCGCCATAATGTTGTGGCGGGCTTTTTTATTATCCGGAGAAGGATGAGTGAATGCAGAGAAGGAAAGGATTTACGCTGATTGAATTGCTGGTGGTAATCGCGATAATCGCGATACTGGCGGCGATGCTGCTTCCCGCGTTAAGCAAGGCGCGCGAAAAATCAAGGGGGGCGGTATGTATGAACAACCTGCGGCAGTTGACGCTCGCTTTTATGATGTACGTACAGGACAACGAAGAATATTTCCCCCCAAGCTATTATATGTACGATACTACTC
>CAYOWY010000223.1:0-2214 GCA_964407805.1 uncultured bacterium
AACACGGTGAGCAGTTATATGCCGTGGTTCTGGCACGAACCGGAAGAAGGAGCGGTTGACCTTGAAGGGAAAACCCTGCCGGAAAGAAACCTGCGGGGATTCCTTGAAATCTGCGCAGATGCCGGCGTCAAGGTAATAGCGCGCCCCGGACCTTTCGTTAACTCCGAGTTGAGGGAAGGCGGCTACCCGCGCTGGGTCTTTGAAAAATACCCCGAAAAAACGCTAAGCCGCCGGGCCGACGGTAATTTTTCCACTGGCAGGCCGATACAGGCAGAAGGAGAGCCTTTTTTGAGGAATCTTGTAAAGAAATGGTACGGCCATGTAGTGCCCCTTCTGGCCGAGTTCAGCTGTACAAAAGGAGGGCCCATAATCCTTTTCCAGCCCGACAACGAGATATCCGCCGCATGGTCATACGGCCTCACTCTTTCGCTTTACGACGATTCAATAATCGGGAAAAACGGTATCTGGCAGCGCTGGCTTGAAGGGAAATACGGCGGGCTGTCCAATGTTTCTGAAAGATACTCCAGAAAATTTAAGTTCTGGACGGAGATTGTTCCGCCCGGAAGCATGCCCGGCAATCTGAGCGAATACAGAACGGTTCTTGACTGGATGGACTTTAAAAGGGATTTCTTTGCCGACTGGGGCATCACTCTATGCAGATGGGCGAAAGAATTCGGAATGGACGTTCCTTTCATCTTCAATGAGCCTGTCGCCGGCTTCTATACCCACGGAGACCACCCTGGATTTATGAGCAAGGCCGCGGAATCTGGACTTGACGTTTTTACTGCCTGCCATAACTACTCAGACAGGATTTACGACCTTCAGGGAGCAAATACGGTTGAACTGGCGGTTGAAATCACAAAAGCGGCTCCGGAAAATCCCGTTCCCATGTCGGTTGAAACCAACAATACCTGGTTTGAACCCCGCCTTTCAAGAAGCCATGTCAATTTGCCCGTCCTTCTCCGCATGGGGCTCGCGCACGGATTGAACGGCTCCACTATCTATTCTTTTGCGGAAGGAAGGAACCCGGAGGGAACAACTCTCTGCGGACTTGAATACTGGGAAGATGCTCCCATTTCCATAACAGGGAAGAAGAACCCCTCTCACAAGGCGCTTCTTGATTTCTACTCATTTGTCTCAAGCTGGGAGAAAGAGATTCTGGAAACGAAGAAAACTCCCGACGTGTACATAGGCTTAAGCCCGGCGATAAGGTACGTCCCCTTTCTCGGCGCTCCCCTGCAGGCGGAGAAAAAAACCTCTTCGGAAAGCGCCGGCTTTGAAATCAACCCAGAGCCCGGCAAGGCAAAACCCGCGGGAGGGCATGAATGGCTGACCGGCTACGAAGGAGTAGACAAACAAACGCTCACCCCGGAATCCTTGCTTTGGGATGATTTCACGGAACTTTTGATTCTGCTGAGACGGATGAACGTAATGTGGGAAATTGTTGAGCTGACGCATCCAAAAATCCCCGCCGGAAATTATACGCTTATTGTCCCAAGCGCCGGTTATCTTGAAAAGGAATCGATCGATTATATATCAAAGCATATTGAAAACGGAGGGAAAGCGCTCTTCTTTCCTACTGTTCCCTCTGCCACCTCGGATGGTTACACAGACACACGGCTCACCGACAAACTTGATGTGCGGATGACCGGTAAAATCAGGCCTGCCGGCGCAAAAATACTGGATTACGGGTGGAGGATGATGGTTGACGACGAGAACAACCCGGTCGGACAGCCGTCCTGGATATTCCTCCACAACAGCAAAAATTCAAAAACCTTCGCATCCTTTGAAGGCAGTCCGGTTATAAATGTATTAGATGGTACCGATAACAGGATTGTCGTGAGCGGGATAGGCCCTTCCTATCACAATTCTTCGCATCTCCGGCTGTGGAAGAAGGTTTTTTCCTTCATGGGAGTAACGCCCCAGGCCGAAACCGAAGGGGATTATTTCAATGCGGTAGTCCGCACAAACGAAAAGGACTCCTCATCCCTCGTTTCGGTATGCAACATCACCGGCACTCCCGCTCCTTTCCGCATTTCGTTGAGAGACAGCTTTCTCTCCTTCCCAAAAAACTGCCCTATTGTTCTTGCGCCCTGTGAAGCGCGTATGCTCTGGATTAACCTGCCTGTTGCAGGGAACGTCCTTTCGTACATCACCCATGAAATATTAAAAGCCGGCGGCAAAACCTTTGAAATAAGAGGCGCCTGCGGGGAT
>CAYOWY010000223.1:2224-2765 GCA_964407805.1 uncultured bacterium
TCCCAAAAAACTGTTTTATTATGCTTGCGCCCTGCGAAGCGCGGATGCTGTGGGTAAACCTGCATGTTGCGGGCAACATTCTTTATTACATCACCCATGAAATCTTGAAAGCATCTGCCGGCAAATCCTTTGAAATAAGGGGCGCCTGCGGGGATACGTGCGAATTCGCTTTTGAGAAAAACTGCAGAATCAGGGTTGACGAAAATGACTGCGCGCTGAAACGGCAGGATAATCTTTTTACGGGCAGTTTCAGGTTCCGCTCCGGAAATGCGCGGCTTGAGATAAGCTAAACAATCAATTTCCTTATAATGTTTTCCTCTATGTCTTTTTGAGAAGGGGAAAACGAAGGGACCTTTTTCACCGACCATGTTTCCATGTGTTCTGCCGTGCATCCCGGCTCAAGATTTCTCAAGGGTCCGACCGTTTCCAGTTCAAGCATCCCGGAATTGGCATACACCTCAACGTCGCACCCGAAATCCGGATACTCCCCTTCGCACTCCTTGAATTTCTTGACAAACAGCAGCCCGTCGGCCCAGTAAGC
>CAYOWY010000224.1:0-2757 GCA_964407805.1 uncultured bacterium
TTATCTTTACGTATTCTTCGGTTAAATCGCATCCCCAGGCAGTTGCGGAAAAAGCGCCTTTTTTGAGGTCCACGCCTATCACTATCTCCTTTCCCTTCATCAGTCTGCGCAGTTTTGCCTCATCATGCTTTACCGGACCGCCGTTATATACCTTTATCCCGCACATTGAAACCTCTATTCCGCCGGTGTCTATCTTTGCGCTTGCCGAGCCTGCCGCGGCAAGTATTCTGCCCCAGTTGGGCCAGCATCCGTAAACGGTTGATTTGACAAGACTGGAACCCGCCACCTTTTTTGCCACTCTCCTTGAATCTTTGCCGCACCAGCCGCCTTTTACCCGTACTTCTATGAGCTTTCCCGCGCCCTCGCCGTCCGAAGCAATCATCTTTGCGAGGCTTATGCAAGCGGATTTCAGCGACGCGGAGAATTTTTCATAATCCTCCGTACCCTGACGCATTTTCCTGTTTCCCGCCCGTCCGTTTGCGAGGCATACAACCATGTCGTTTGTACTGGTGTCGTTGTCGACCGTAATCATGTTGAAAGAATCCTCAATGGCTTCTTTAAGGGCGGAACGCAAAGCCGCAGGTTCTATTACGGCGTCGGTGGTTATGAAACCCAGCATCGTTGCCATGCACGGGTTTATCATGCCTGCTCCCTTTGTCATGCCGCCGATTATAACCTCTTTATGCCTTCCCGCGATGCCCGTTTCAGCCTGGACTTCTTTCAAAAAGGTGTCGGTTGTCATAAGGCCTTTCGCCGCTTCGGCATGATTTTTAAAATGAAGTTTTTTCTTGAGCTCCGGGATTGCGGAGAGAATTTTTTTATACGGAAGAGGCAGCCCTATTATCCCTGTGGAGGCGATAAGCACCGAACCCGGCTTTATCCCGAGGCTGGCAGACAGTTCCTCCGCAAGGATTGAGGTGTATTTGTAGTTTTCAGAACCGTTGCATGTATTTGCGTTTCCGCTGTTTACCAGAACCGCGTGAACAGGGTTGTTGATATTCCTTAAAGTCCACAAAAGGCTGTATGACCTGAACTTGTTTGTCGTGAACGTCCCTGCTGCAATGCAGGGGGTTTCGGAAAACAGGAGTGAAAGGTCGTTGTTTTTTCCGCTCTTTATTCCGCAGTGAAGCCCGGAAGCGGAGAATCCTTCGGGATATGTTATGCCGCCTTTTTTCATTTTTTCTTTCCTTTTTTTAACAGAATTTCCGCAAACAGAATGTCCGGCGGGTAAGTTATTTTTATGTTCTCTCTGCTCCCTTTTGCAAGGTAGACTTTTCCGCCGGCCCTCTCAACCAGGACGGCATCGTCGCTTCCGTAAAAGCCCTCTTCAAAAGCTTTCATGTGAGCCTTTCTTAATATGCCGGCCCTGAAGGCCTGCGGAGTCTGGATTTGCACCATTTTCCCGCGGTCCGGAGTCCTGCACGCAAAATTTCCCTCAAACTCCTTTACCGTATCCTGCATTTCAACGCACGGGATGCACGCGCCGTATTTTTTCGCGCCTTCGGTAAGTCGTTTTACCATAGCATCCGTGAACAACGGCCTTGCTATGTCATGCACCAGTATTATGCCGTTTCTGTTTTTCAAAGAATCCAAACCCGCCTTCACGGAATCCTGCCGTTGTTTACCGCCTGTTGCGACGCATACGTTTCTATACTTGCGTTTAAGCTTCGCTTCCCATTTTTTTGCGTGCTGAAACGGCAGGACGACGACAATTTCGTCGGCTTTTTTATGGAATCTGTCCAGCGAATGGTAAATCAGCTCTTTCCCGCAGATTTTTATGAAAGCTTTGGGTGTATTGCCTATCCTTTTGCCTCGCCCGCCTCCGGCAAGTATAACGCTTATCATTTTAATTTGGCGAAGATTATTCTTCCGGTGGATGTCTGGATGGTGCTATCTATAATTACATCCTTAATCCTGCCCATATGCTTTGCGGAGTTTTCAACAACCACCATCGTGCCGTCCTCAAGATAGCCGATACCCTGTCCCGCTTCTTTCCCTTCCTTGACTATCTTAAGCTGTATTTCTTCTCCGCTCATGAGCTTCGGCCGCATAAGGGTTGCAAGCGTGTTAAGGTTAAGAACCCGTATATTCTGTATTTCGGCCACTTTTGAGAGATTGAAGTCATTGGTCAGGATATTTGCCCGGATGTCCGCGGCAAGCTTAACCAGTTTTGCATCCACCGCTTCAATTTCCGGATATTCCGCATCATATACCTTTACGTCTATGGCTTCATCCCTGCGCAGTTTATTCAATACCTCAAGCCCTCTTCTCCCTCTCTGTCTTTTCATGTCTCCGGAGCTGTCGGAAAGCCCGTGAAGCTCCTGTATTACAAACTTGGGCACCACTATGATGTAGTCAAGGAAGCCGCTTTTTGCTATATCGTAAAGCCTGCCGTCTATAAATACGCTGGTGTCGACTACGAGAAGGCGTTCGTCCTCTTTCAGTCCGTGGAGAAACGGGAAAACGAATCCGAGTTCTTCAACGCCTTTCAGCGCAATCATTATCCCGAGATAAGAAAAGGCGAAATAAAGCGCAAATCTTGTATAATTTTCCTTTTCCGGATCGTCAAACGGGATGAGAAGAAAAAATCTTGCAAGCAGTATTGCGGTTACAAGACCGACAATCAAGCCTCCCACTCCCAGCATAAGCTTTTTCAGAGGCACTCTCTCAAGAAGTATTTCCAGCCCGACTATTGCCATAGAGCCCAGCCAGCCCGCTATACTGCCTATGAATCTGGAACCGGGGACGCAGTAATAT
>CAYOWY010000225.1:0-2748 GCA_964407805.1 uncultured bacterium
CATTTTAAGTGATTGCTCATTGCTCGGGTTGCGATGTATCGCTATTTGTGGTAAGATGTGATACGAACAGTAGGTTTCAGGTTCTATGCTTTATTCAAAATTTCCGCCCTTGTATTTCGGGATATAAACGGGATATTGCACGATTATATTCGATGATATTTGATGACATGCAGTGACGTTGTCCTGTTCTTCTAAAAGCTGTAAAATCAAGAACTTCAGTTATAAATATTTGAGGAGCAAGGACTTAGAGAAACTGGCTTTACAGTGTCCTGCTCTCTCCGCCAATAAACGGTTGAGAGCGGTAAGTTATAAGTGGTGAGTGAAAAACAGAAAAATTTTATATCCCCGTCTTTATGGGAACATTCCAAATGAATGAATATTTGAAAATCAGGCCTTACCAGCTTATGTGCATCTTCTGCAAATCTGCAGGCGGTTTTGAGAATACAAAATCCGACAGAAAACTGAAAAGGATATTTGATAAAATCCGCAGAGACCCGGACATACCGCTTACTCTTGTATGCAATGTGTCGTGCAACTACTCTTATCAGAATCCGGGCGCTGAAGACGATACTCCGGAAGGGAACCTTTACAATATCAAGAGGGATTTGGATATACTTCAGAAGACGGGTCTTGTGCCTGGGACAACGATGCCCGCACGTTTTTTAATGGAAAAGCTTCTGGAGTCGGTCGAGTCCGAAGAGAAAATATGCGTCGGCAATCGTTCCGGGATATGGCGCGGATGCAAAAGGTCGAAAAAAGGAGCGTATAAAAAAGCCCGTACACGGGGCCTGGCAGCTATTATACCCGAACGGCGCAGCAGTGAATGCGCAAAGGAAAAAAAGATTTCCGTAAAAAAGATGTACAATGCGGAGATGCTTTTAATAAGGCCCCACCATCTGATGTGCATGGTGTGTTTTTCGGCCGGTCCCTCGGCAGGCGAGCCTATTGAAGCGGACAATCTGTATGAAGCGGTAGAGATAATCCGCAAAAAACCGGATATACCCGTAAAGCTGGTAGAAGGCCCCTGCATGATTTGCCCGCCTTGCAAAGTCTTTCTGCCGGATAGAAAAATCTGCATAGGAAACCATTCAATGGGGCTTCGCGATGAAAAAAAAGACCTTGACGTCCTTCAGAAAATTGACATGAAATATGGAGATATCATGGGTGCCCGTGAACTCTATTCGAAGCTTTTTGCCGCCGTCAAATCCACAAAGGAGATATGCGGTTTCGGCGACGGCGTTGTTCGTTCCCCCGAATGGAAAGGATGCGGCATGAAGGGAAGAAGGGAATATGTAAAGGCGCGCAAGAAAGGGATGAAAATACCCGGATTAAAGGTGCGCTGTTAATTTTTTGGAAAACACAGGAGGTTAAATCATGCAAAATTATAAACAGGTAAAACATTTCATAAGCCATAATTTCAGGCATTTCAACTCCGCCGCTCTTGCCGAGGCATCCGAGGCATACGTTCAGCACATAAAAAACGGCGGGAAGATGATGCTATCTATGGCCGGGGCCATGAGTACGGCTGAAATCGGGCTTACCCTGGCGGAGATGATAAGAAAAGGCAAGGTGCATGCCGTTACCTGCACGGGTGCAAACCTTGAGGAAGATTTATTCAACCTTGTTGCGCATAATCACTATGTAAGAGTAAATTATAGGGATTTGTCTCCGAAAGACGAAGCCGCCTTGCTTAAAAAGAAGCTTAACAGGGTAACGGACACGTGCATACCGGAAGAAGAAGCCATGCGTCGGATTGAAAGAGTCATGATTAAATTCTGGCAAAAAGCAGAAAAAGAAAACAAAAGATATTTTCCCTATGAATTCATATATCAGCTGATAAAAAGCGGCGACCTGAAAAAATATTACCAGATTGACAAGGCAGATTCATGGATTGCTGCGGCCTGCGGGAGAAACATTCCCATATTTGTGCCAGGATGGGAAGATTCCACAATGGGAAATATGTTTGTCTCCCAATTCAGAAAGGGCAATCTTAAAAACCTCTTTGCGGTTAAATCCGGGCTTGAAACTATGGATTCGCTTATTGACTGGTACCTGAAAAATTCAGCAAAACACAGTGTCGGGTTCTTCCAGATAGGCGGCGGAATTGCCGGAGATTTCCCGATATGTGTTGTCCCTCTCATAAGGCAGGATATGGGCAAAACCTGTAGATTATGGGGCTATTTCTGCCAGATATCAGACAGTACAACTTCTTACGGTTCTTACAGCGGGGCGTCGCCCAACGAAAAAATAACCTGGGAAAAACTTGGCGTAGACACGCCAAAATTTATGATTGAAAGCGATGCAACAATAGTTGCCCCGCTGATGTTCGCTTATATACTGGCTTGAGCTTTTCATTCACCCGCACGGACCGCGGGAACAGAAAGAGAAACAAAAACCAGAATCATTCCGGAAATCATAAGAAGATTGGGGGATTCTTTCAGAAATATCACGGCCAGTATAGCGGTTACCACAGCGGCAAGATACTGGAATATTCCGAGTTCTCCCGGTTTAAGGTACCTCAAAGCATTGTACCAGAGGGTGAACCCGATACCTGCCGGAACTACTCCCAAATAAGCGCCGGAAAGAAAAACAGAAGGGTTTACATTCAAAAAATCTATCCCGCTCAACAGCATGGCGGCAAGAAGCAACAACGTACCTGTCGATAGCGTGATAAAAGTCGTAACAACCGCACCGTGCCTCTTCACAGGACCACTGCCCCCGACGGTATATACTGCCCAGCACAAAGCC
>CAYOWY010000226.1:0-2743 GCA_964407805.1 uncultured bacterium
AGAATCATCACTATCAGAGGATTCCCTATGAGGATAAAAAGGGAGAAGATTACGGCAGGCAGTATTAACTGCGGACTTTGTCCGAATGCCAGCTGGCTTCCCAGAATGACGAAAAAGAAAATTATGAAAAAATCCCTCAATACTTTAAGTTTTGACGCTATTGCGTAACTGTATGTTGCCGCAGAAAGCATGACGCCGGCAACCAGCGCGCCGATTTCCATGGAAAGTCCCGCGCGCTGAAACAGGAAAGCCAGCCCCAGCCCCCATACAACTACAAAAATGAACAGGAATTCCTGTGAATCCACAAGAAAATCGGTGATTTTGAGAAGGATGAATTTTGTAAACAGCGCAAATACCGCAATCAAAGCCAGCCCTTTGGAAAAAGTAATCAGTATCGCAATTCCCGGAACGCCCTCCTTTTCAAGAGATGATATAAGCATAAGGGCAAGCATGGCGGCAAAGTCCTGCACAAGGAGAAATCCTATGGAAATCCTTCCATACAACTTTTCTATGTCGTCCTTGTCGGAAAGAAGCTTCATTATGATGATTGTTGAAGAAAAGGTAAGCGCCACTGCAATGTAGAGAGATGTCAGAGGGGAGAATCCGAACAGTACGGCGATAAGATATCCGATGATTGACGTAAAAACAATCTGCCCGATGCCGGTGACGGCGGCTATCTTTCCCACGTCTTTTATGACTTTCGGGGAAAGATTAATCCCTACGAGAAATAGCAGGAATGATATGCCGAACTGCGAAAACAGATTGAAGATTTCAATGTCATGCAGAATATTGAAAAAAAACGGGCCCGAAATAATTCCGGCTATTATGTAGCCGATAATCAGGGGCTGTTTCAACAGCCTCATTATCAGAGATACCGCAAGGACCACAAGTATCAACAAGCTGAATTGGGCTATTACGGTCTCCATTTTTTGGATTTAAAATCTGTAACCGTGTTTTTCCCCGAATTCCATAAGGTCATCATAAGATAGGACGCCTGCCGTCGTACCTATGGCGGTGGCGGTTTTCGCCCCGGTGAGATTTCCCAGCATCCCGCATTTTTCAAAGGAAAATCCCCTGATTATACCGGCGATAAACCCTGCGGCGAAGGCATCGCCGCACCCTGTCGTGTCCACTACGTCTATATCAAGAGCCTTGAACCTGAAAATCTCCTGTTTTTCACTGCAGATGAATGCCCCGTCCTTTCCCATCTTAAGCCCCACGTTCTTTACGCCTTTATCCATAAGAAATGACGCAATGTCTTCGGGGAGCTCCTTTCCTGTTATCATTTTCGCCTCTTCTATGCTCGGAAGGAAGTAGTCCACGTAAGGCAGTGATTCCTCAACCAGCTCCATCCATCTGCCGGTGGCATCCCATGCGGTGTCAAAACACGTTATAAGCCCCAGACTTTTTGCTCTTCTGAAGGTTTCTGCGAGAGGCTTCCCGTCAAAGCCGGGCATGAGGAATGTGCCGGCGATATGGAGAAGAGGGAAATTTTTCATGCGGCCGAAATCTATGTCTTCAGTCTTAAGGTCTCCGTTTGCACCTGTAGAGTGTATAAACGACCTCTCTCCGTCAGAGTGAATAAGAACAATCGTTCCTGACGTTGTCTTGTCACTGCTCATCTTAATTCCTTCTACGTCCAGCCGTTCTTCCTTAAGCTTGTTGATGACGAATCTGCCGAGGTCGTCATTTCCGACTTTCCCGATGAGTGAGACTTCTGTGCCGAGTTTTCTTAATACTACACCCGTGTTTGAGGCGCATCCGCCTATATGAAGTTCCGTCCTTTCAGTCAGCGTCAGTTTTCCTCTTTCAGGAATGTTTTCTATCGGCTTTCCAAGAAAATCCCCGACTATGATACCCAGACAAAGCGCCCTGTTCTCCATCGCAACCTCCGTTATTTAGCAGTCACTGCAGATTTTACCGGCTGAATCCCGAATGTCAAGCTCATCCGTAATAACATGCATGGCAGCTTTATAAACTTCTTCCTGCGCAAATTTCAGAGACCTGCCTATGCCGTTTTCATATGGTTTGCGCACAGCCGTCCCGATATTTATCTTGGCAATTCCGGCTTGTATTCCTTCCCGTATGTACTCTTTTTTTATGCCTGTTCCCCCGTGCAGAACCAGAGGGATGTTTACCGCCGACTCAATTTTTTCTATGTGCCTGATATTCAGCCGCGCTTCCGGTTTCTTGCTGTCTTTCAAGGAAGATTCTATGGCGCCGTGTATGTTGCCTGCCGCAACCGACAGCCAGTCAACCTTTGTTTCCTCCGTAAACCGGCGCGCTTCGCCGGTATCGGTAAAACCTTTTCCGGACGAAAAAATCTCCTCGTAATCAATGGCCGGTCCCGCTTCATGTCCCAAAACAGCGCCAAGCTCGGCCTCAACGGGTATTGCGTATCTTCCTGCCGCTTCAACCACGTTTTTTACTGCGGATATATTCTTTGCGAGAGAAAGGCGGGAACCGTCAATCATGACCGATTGATATCCGAGGTCAAGAGCTTCGTTTATAATGCTCATATAATCCACCCTTTTCCCGTCTTCGTCAATAACAGGAACATGGTCCAGATGAAGCCTTATATGGGGCTCTTGTCCAGCTATCGAGACGAACTCCCTGTAAACAGCCGCGGGGCTTTCCGCTCTGAATTTTATCCATTCCAAACGCGCAACCTCTATAAGTGCGAAGATGCGGGTGTCCTTTATCGCCCTTGCCAGAGGTTCCATCATAGGCAGGTAAGGAACGT
>CAYOWY010000227.1:0-2736 GCA_964407805.1 uncultured bacterium
CGTTTCGGGCGGCTTTGTGTTCCTTTCGGGACAAATAGCCCTGGAGCCTTCATCAGGCGAGGTTGTGAAAGGGGATATAACCGTCCAGACCAGGCAGGTTATTAACAACATAACAGCAGTACTTGAAGGCGCCGGATGCACGATAAAAGATGTAGTTAAAACCACGGTATATCTCAAAGATATAAGAAATTTCGGAGACATGAATCTTGTTTATGAAGAGTTTTTTAAAAACAAACCGGCAAGGAGCACTGTGGAAGTTTCCAATCTGCCTAAAGGAGTAATCATAGAGATAGAATGCATAGCTGTCATTCCCTGACTACTCGCCTATTATTTTTATCAATACTCGCTTGTTTCTCCTTCCGTCAAACTCTCCGTAAAAGATCTGCTCCCACGGACCGAAATCAAGTTTGCCGTCTGTGACGGCGATTACAGTCTCTCTCCCCATAATCTGCCTTTTCAGATGCGCATCGCCGTTATCCTCTCCGGCATTGTGGGCATATTGCGAAACGGGCAGATGAGGCGCAAGTTTCTCAAGCCATTTTTCAAAATCGCCGTGGAGCCCGCTTTCATCGTCGTTGATAAAAACGCTGGCGGTTATATGCATCGCGTTGACGAGGCACAAACCTTCCCTTATGCCGCTTTCGGAAAGCGCCCGCTTTACCTCCGGAGTAATATTGATAAAAGCAACCCGCGTATGGGCATTGAACGTCAATTCCTTTTTATAGCTTTTCATTCTATCCTCCCGGAACAGCAGTATAACATTTTTCTATGTCGGGGGTAAGTGATATAATTGTTAAAACACGGCAATGAAGTCTGCATAATCAAAAAGCGGAGGAAAGAATGAGAAAAATCATTGTGGGCGTACTGTTTTTATGCACCGCGGTTTCTTCTTTTGCCGCCACCAGAGGCGACCTTGTAAAGAGAATTAACAACTCTGAAGATCTGGTTAAATACATGATGCGTTCTCAAGATACTGCCATACCGCAACATTTTCTGAAGGAAGCTTACGCCGTGGTTTTTCTTAAGCAGTACAAGGCGGGTTTTGTACTTGGAGCAAAGGGAGGCAACGGAATAATCCTCGCAAAGGATAAGAAAACCGGCGAATGGAGCCCTCCGTCCTTTGTTTCCACGGCGGAAGGCAGTTTTGGTTTTCAAATAGGCGGAAAGGTTGTGGATGCCATTCTTTTGATAATGAACGAAGAAGGATTGACGCTTCTTCTTAAGTCAAAGCTTAAAATAGGCGGAGAGGTTTCCGCCGCCGCCGGTCCCGTTGGCAGGGAAGCAGGCGTTAAGGCGGGTCTGCCTGCTACCGGGATATTGATATATTCAAGGGCAAGAGGCGCTTTCATAGGGGCTTCTTTTGAAGGCGGACTGATAATGACGGATGATGAAGCGAACAAGCTTTTCTACGGAATTGATGGGATAAAGGCGAGGGAAATACTCCTTGAAGGCAGGGTAGAGATGCCGCAGGAAGCAGCGTCTCTGATAAACACCGTAAAGAAATACGAAGAATCCTCACAATAAAGCGCTGAAGCTGGTTTATAATGGAAAACAGAAAAGTCCGCAATTTGATTTTGATGCTGACGGTAAACAGCATCTACTTCTTTTCGTATTTTCAGAGGGTAGGGGTTCCCGGCACGATCTTTAACGAACTGCAGTCGGATTTTGCCCTTAGAGCCACCGCTGTAGCGGGTTTGAGTTCCCTGACATTTCTTGTCTACGGAGTAATGCAGATTTTAGCGGGAATCATATCGGACAGGTTTGGCGGTTTCCGGACTTTCTTCGCGGGAGGGCTGCTGTTGAGTTTGAGCTCAATACTCTTTTCTTTTGCGTATTCCCCGGGGATGCTCTTTTTGACAAGGGCGTTTGTGGGCTTCAGCGCAAGTTTTGTATTTATAAGCCTGATAAAAATACTAAGCAGTGTTTACAGTTCTGAAGACTTTCCTTTTTACCTCGGAATATCTCTGATACTGGGATATTCCGGAGGTGTCTTTGCCACATATCCCCTGGAACGTTCGGTCAATTTCATCGGCTGGCGGAATTCTTTTCTTGTCGCGGGAATACTGTGTTCAATTTTTGCCGTAGCGGGCTGGCCTGTTTTGAGGGCGTCGAGAAAGGTGTTCACGCAGAAGCATACTTTTTCTCTTGTGACTCTCATCAGGGTTCTTAGAAACACACATTCTTTTCCGGTGCTATTCTCCGGGCCAGTAAATTTCGGCATCTATTTTCTTTTCCAATCCACTCTCGGGAAAAAGTTCCTCCAGGATTCCTGCCATCTCTCTTCCGCACATGCCTCGCTGTTTACTTTTATAATGATGATTGTGAACACAGCATTTGCATTTATTTCAGGATATGCTTCGCGTCTTGCAGGAAAGCGAAAACCTTTTATGACGATTGCATCAATCCTGTCTCTTGCCGGGGCGATTATAATTTTTATGAACCTTATATTTGCGGGCAGTGCAAAATTTGTCCTGACCGCATACATCCTTCTGGCATTATCGGCCGCGGTCTCTCCGGTTTACATTACAACCATTAAAGAGATGAATTCGGTTGAGGTTACGGCTACTTCCGTCGGATTCCTGAATACATGTTCCTATCTTGCCATGGCTGTTTTCAGCTTTGCAGCGGGCCGCGTGATGGATGTGTTCAGGCATTCGGCCGTTGAAATTGCGGGTATTATTATTTATCCGGATTCTGCATACAGGATAATTTTCCTCGGCTGCATCATGCTGACGC
>CAYOWY010000228.1:0-2721 GCA_964407805.1 uncultured bacterium
CGATGTGACCTTCAAAAGGAAGCGATATCTTCAAGACCTCCGTTTTGTTTATTTTTTTGCCGGCAAAAATAAGGCCGGATATAACCCCGGCAAGCACTACCGTTGCACTGCTTCCAAGCCCTCTTTTGAATGGTATCCTGTCTGTAATTTCAATTGCTACGGGAAAAGCTTTTCTTCCGGAATGCTTCAGGCCGGCTTTGAATGCGCTGCTAAAAAGGTCAATGACAATACCCGATGACATTGAAAGACATGCTTCCGAAAAACTTATTTCTGTTCTACTTGACCTTGAAATTATGAATTCGTTGTAGAATTTCAGACTCAAGCCCGAGCAGTCAAAACCGCTTCCCACGTTTCCTATGCTGGCAGGCACTCTAACATAAACTTTCTCAGCCATTTTCTAACCTTCCCAGGAGTTTATTGATAAAAGTATTGTCCTCAACCAGGCCGTAGATTCCGCCGGCGCAGGCCTCTTCGTCAAAGCTTTCAATGCTGTCCGGCTTCATTAGCGGATTGCATATAATAAAAGGCACAGGCTCTGAAGAATGCGCTCCGGTGGAAACGGGCGTATAGTGGTCGGGGAGAAAAGCCATTGCAGTATTTGAAATATCAATGCCTTTCAAAATGGTTCCAACAAGCCTTTTGTCTATATCTTCTATACAGCGGATTTTTAAACGCAGATTTCCTTCATGGCCCGCTTCGTCCGGAGCTTCCACATGGACGTAAACAAGGTTGCGGCTTTCAAGCACTTTCAGGCATCCTTCGGCTTTGCCTTCATAGTTTGTGTTGTAAAGCCCCGTAGCCCCTTCAACATTTATAATGTCGAAACCCGCATACAGCCCGAGTCCCTTTATAAGGTCAACGGCTGATATGACCGCTCCCTTAATACCGAACCTTTCCTGAAACGTCTTCATGGCTGGTTTTCTTCCCGGCGACCATGGCCAGAGCATATTTGCCATATCCTTGCCTTCCTTCTCTCTTGCTTGATTGACAGTATGTCCTTTCATGATGCCCGCCGATTCTTCTATAATCCAGTTCAAAAGCGCGGCAGTCTCTTTTGCCTTTTCATTCTTCGGTTTTACAAGTAATTCCTTATAGATGGTTCCTGTGTGGTCATGAGGAGGATAACATTCCACATCCGGAGAAAATCCGCCTTTTAAAACAAGAAGATGCCTGTAGCTTACCCCCGAATGGAAAACTATCCTTTCCGACCCGATTTTCTCATTTGCATATGCAATAAGAACAGATGCTTCTTCTGACGATATGTGTCCAGCGGAATGATTTTTTATCCTTCCGTCGCCAGATACGCATATAGTATTGCACCTGAAAGCAATGTCAGAGGCGTCCAGAGAAACGTTCATTGCGGCCGCTTCAAGAACTCCCCTTCCGTGAAAATGTTCCAACGGGTTATACCCGAGTATGGAGAGATTGGCAACGGCAGAGCCGGTGGAGAAATTAAGGGGTATAGTCCTGAAAAGGCCGCAACGGGATTTTTTTGCAAGCCCGTCTATGTTTTCTTTTTTTGCCGCCTGCAGAGGTGTTTTCCCTCCGAGTTTTTCCAGCGGCCTGTCGGCGGCTCCGTCCATTATCACAATTATATATTTCATTAGTGCCTTTTAATCATCGGGGGAATATCTTTCTTACAAGTTTTTTGAACTCTCCGTAATCGCCTTCCATGGAGGAAAAGCTTTCCTGCATGCCGTCAAGTCCTGCCAGAGAAGGCGGCAGGGGCGGTTCAATATTCAGCAGAGACCTGATTTTCTCCGGGAACTTGGCGGGGTCGGCGGTCTCCACGCATATAACGGGACAAGAAATGTTATCCTTTTCTGCGGCCTTTATCCCTACCGCGCCGTGAGGTTCTATAAGTATTTTATGCGTTTTATGGTATGCCGCTATGGTTTCATCAACCTCCGTTTCCGTTACGGAATAGGAGGAAAAATCCTTTCTCATTTTTGCCATATCCGGGTTTATTCTCAAAACGCCTTTTTTAATTACCGTTCCGGCGGCATCCCTTTCATCGGTAAGCCACCCTCCGTAAACATCCATAAGGCGCGCCAGATTGCTTGGATGCCCCACGTTCATGGCATTGGAACTGCATTCTCTTGACGGTACAACCGGTTTGTAGACGCCGGTCTTCAGGAATTCCGGAAATTCGTCGTTTTCATTCACGCCCGCGATGAATTTCTTAACAGGCAGCCCCATTCTTTTTGCAATGACTCCTCCCATGAGATTACCGAAATTGCCCGACGGCACTGAAAAAACAACTCCGTCAGTTTGCAATCTCGAGTATGCGTAAAAATAGTAGACTGTCTGAGGCAGAAGCCTGCCGAAATTTATTGAGTTTGCGGAGGTAAGTCCGAGATACTCCAATTCGCTGTCGTTGAAAGCGCGTTTTACAATTGCCTGGCAATCGTCAAATTTTCCTTCCACGGCAACGGGAAAGACGTTGCATCCAAGAGTCGTCATCTGCCTTCTCTGCCTTTCCGTAACCTCCTTAACAGGAAAAAGAACAACGACGTTTACATTATCAAGATTGTGAAAAGCATTTGCGACTGCGCCGCCCGTGTCGCCCGACGTCGCCACCAGCACAGTAAGCTTTCTGTTTTCCCTGACTGCAAAATGCTGCATTAGTTTTGCCATCATGCGCGCCGCAAAATCCTTGAACGATGCGGTGGGGCCTTTGGTAAGCCAGAGGATATAAAAATCATCGCGCACCTTTTGAAC
>CAYOWY010000229.1:0-2710 GCA_964407805.1 uncultured bacterium
TCGTCGTCGGCCTCCTGGGCGCCTCGCTCTCTGGTGAACTCAAACCGGTATTACTTCACGCTTGACGGCAAATTCGTATTGACTTAACGTTATACTTTGAATTTGTGCGGACTCATCTTATGCCAGTCTATAAGAACCGATGATGCGACGAATATTGACGAATATGTCCCTATGCCTATTCCAACCAGCAGTGCAAGCGAGAAAACGTGGAGCGTCTCTCCGCCGATGAAGAAAAGCAGGAAAACGACAAACATGGTGGTAAGCGCGGTAAGTATCGTCCTGCTAAGAGTTTCGTTTATACTGCCGTTGAAAATAACGGCATAATCTGTCCCCCTCGTCCTTCTTATATTCTCCCTTATCCTGTCAAAAATGACTACCGTATCGTTTACCGAATAGCCTGCAACAGTGAGCAGAGCCGCAATCACGGAGGCATCTATCTGTTTCTTTGCGAGAGCGAGAATCGCAACAACAAAAAGCATATCGTGGAAAATAGCCAGTGTGGCGCCGACCGCAAACCTGAACTCAAACCGGACGGTGAGATAAAGAAGGATACCTATTAGTCCCGCGAGAAAAGCGTAAAGCGCCTTTTTCCTCAAAGATACGCTCATGGAAGCCGCCACGGAAGATTCGCCCTTCACGGTAAAGCTCTTCTCCGCGTCTCCTGCTTCCTTTCCCTCAAAAAACCCTGTTATCTTTTCAGCCGTACCGGGACCGCTCTTTATTATAAACTCCCTCCCTTCCGTACCCAGCGCCTGCACCGAATAGGAGCCGATATTCAGGATTTTCAAATCCGCTCTTATCTCCGCAGCCGAAACTGTTTCGCCGAACTCTATGTTGAGCATATCGCCGCCGATGAAATCAACCCCGAAATTCTCCTTCCCCCTCATCGCAAAAACAACCATCCCCCAGATTATCACCGCGCAGGAGAAAATGTACGCTATCTTTCTTTTACCGATGAAATTAAAATGCGCGTTTTTTATAAGCTCCATTTATATCCTCACCTTTTCCACCTTCTGCGTCACCATTACCCAGTCCACGATGGACTTTGTGACGAAGACGGCCGTAAACAGATTTGCCACTATACCTATGCTCAACGTAAGGCCGAATCCTTTCACCGGGCCTTCCCCGAGGAAAAAAAGTATCAGTCCTACGATAAGCGTCGTTATGTTGGAATCAATGATTGCGCTCCACGCCCTTTTGTAGCCGGCGTCAATGCTCGCCTTGGGGCTCTTTCCGGATTTTATCTCCTCCCTGATTCTTTCAAAAATCAGGATATTCGCGTCAACCGCCATGCCGCAGGTAAGCGCAATGCCCGCTATGCCCGGAAGTGTCAGTACACCTCTCAACGCCACCATCACGCCGAGAAGTATGAGGACATTGAGCCCGAGGGCAAAATCAGCGAGAAGCCCGAACGCCGCAAAATAGATTATCATGAAAACCACGACCACAAGCCCGCCGTACAACGCCGCTCTGAACCCCTGCGTAATATTTTCCTTTCCGAGAGTCGGCCCGACTACCTCGCGGTAAATCATCTCCACCTTTGCAGGAAGCGCGCCGGCGCGCAGGACTATCGCAAGAGTCCTTGCTTCATCAACAGAGAAACGGCCGGTTATCTGCGCCCTTCCGCCGCTTATTCGCTCTCTTATTGAAGGCGCCGACCTTACCACCCCGTCAAGCACTATCGCAAGCCGCCTGTTGACGTTACTGGCCGTCACGCTTTCAAACAGCGCCCCGCCTTCCTTGCTCAAAACCAGATTGACATCAGGAACACCGGAGTTGTCATAGCCGATGAACGCATCTTCAATGTACTTTCCCGTCATCTCCGGCTCAACCTTCACCAGAAGCGGATCCCGCTCCCTGTATATCCCTCTGTCGTCTTTTTCTCTCTGATACAGAAGTTCATAACCTTCGGGAACATTGCCCTGCAATGCGGCAGAAAGCATGTCCGTGTCGTCAGAAACAAGCCTGAATTCAAGAAGGGCGGTCTGCCCTATTATATCTATCGCCTTATCCGGATCCTGCACGCCCGGCAAGTCAACTATTATCCTTCTCATGCCCTGCTTCTGTATAATCGGCTCGGTAACACCCAGGGCGTCTATCCTGTTTCTTATAACCTCAAGCGCCCTGTCGGCAAGATCGGAAATGTATTTCTCTTCCGCTTCCGCCTCTCCTACTTCCAGCACCACGTGTACCCCGCCCTGCAGGTCAAGCCCGCGGCGTATCTTCTTCTCCGGCGGGTATATAGCATAGATACAAGCCGCTATTACCGCCGCTATCAGCAAAAACCTTGAATAGTATTGTTTCATCATTTTTTATAAACCTCGTCAGGGTTGAAAAGCCTTTCCTTTGTAACGGCAAACTCTTTTTTATTGTCCTCAAGCCTTCTGAAAAAGCAGGAATAGTAGCCCTTGTGGCAGGCGCCGCCCTTCTGCTCAACCTTGAAAAGGAGAGTGTCGTTATCGCAGTCAACGTACATCTCGCGGACCGTCTGGCAGTTGCCCGACTCCTCCCCCTTGACCCAGAGCTTGTTCCTGCTCCTGCTGTAATAGCACATCCTCCCCGTCTCAAGAGTCTTTGAAAGCGCCTCCGGATTCATATAGGCAACCATCACAACCTCGCCGCTTTCCGCATCCTGAACGACCACGGGAACAAGCCCCTTTTCGTCAAATTTAACCTGTGATATAATTGTCCTTTCCATATTAATTGATAA
>CAYOWY010000230.1:0-2695 GCA_964407805.1 uncultured bacterium
GTGACCCCTACCATGTCAAGGTAGTACTCTAACCAACTGAGCTAACCGCCCGGATGAGTTATAAGTTTACCATTTTTCAGGGAGAGTGTAAAGATAAATATACCCCCTCACCCTCCCCTCTCCCCAAGGGGTAGAGGGAAAACAAACGTTATATGTTGTCGGGGTTGGTCTCAAGTGAAACGCCTGCGGAATACGCCGCCTTCTTCAACTCATACCTGTCAAAATCACCGCTCATCCTCAAAAGGTATTTCCACACGTTACTGCTCTTCTTCACGGGAGGGAATGACGGCCCGGAATAAATTATCGCGTACTGTTTTTCATTCAGGTGTTTCTCAAGAGCTTCCCTCCTCTGTTCCAGCACGCCTTTCTTTGCCGCTTTTAACTCGAGTTTCACTATTTCCGAAAAAGGAGGGTAGCCGAGCTTTTTTCTTATGGCGAGTTCCTTTTTGTAGAAAATCCCCGCATCGTTCTCCCGCAGAGATTCATATACTTCAAGATGCGGACTCCTCGTCTGTATGATAATCCTGCAGTCCTTATTCCCGATGCATCCTCTCATTTCGTTCAGCATGATGAAGAACTTTTCCTCGCTCCTGTAGTCGGGGATGTTGAGAAAGGTCTCTCCGCTTACCAGAACAATAAGAGAGAAGTTATGCGCGCTGAACATCCTTTTGACTATTGACGTGCCGACGATAATATCAAACTCCTCGTTAACCTCTCCGGTGGCGGCGGTAAACTTTGCCGCCTTAAACTCTGGGTACTGCTCCTTCAGCGTCCTGAATATCTTTTCAATACCATACAGCCGCGCCCCGACTTTCCTGCTTCCGCAGGAAGGGCATTTTTTGCCGAACGGCACCGTTGTCCTGCAGAACCGGCAAAGCAGGTTTTTACCGTCTTCCGATAAAACCATTGGGGATTCGCAGGAAGCACAGGGAAATCCACTTCCGCATTTTTCGCACTTTAAAATCTTTGAACTGCCTTTCCTGTTATGTATGACGGCAACCTTCCCCTCTCTCAAAACGGATTCTTCAATAAGCGATACCGTCTCCGAGGCAAAAAAGGGCATATCTTTATCAACAGTTCTCCTTCCTGTAAAAACGGTATAAACGTCCGGCATCTCCTTTTCTGTACAGTCTTCCAGGACAGCGCTCCCCTTTTCTACTTCATGATATTCGCTTACGGAAAGGCATCCCTCCATCACCGTCATCTGTATCTTTGCGGAATGGCACCTGAATTCCGCCGTCTCCACGGCATTATATTTCGGCGTTTGCTGTTCGCTGTAGGAGGAATCGCCGCCACTGTCCGCTATCACTGCTTTTATGTCGGCGGAAGGCGAAAAGACGGCTATCCGCGTTCCAATGATAATCAGGTTTCTCCCGCCAAGCATTTTAAGCCACATCTCAATCTTCACTTTATCTTTCAGCCCCGCGTGAAACAAAATAACCCTTTCCCCGTACTTTACGCTTAACTCTTCATAATATCTTTCCGCCGCCGCAACCTCGGGAAAGAGGCATAGCACGGAACCGTTTGTCTCATCTATAATCCTGCCGAATATCCCGGATTTTGCTTTTCCTTCAGGAGCAAGAATATATTTCTTTCTGAAACCTACGGATTGAACGGAAGCATTTTCTTCCGCAGGCATTACGCTCTTATACCCGGAATTAATTTTGTATTTTGAGGGAAGGCTTCCTATCATCGTGAAAAATGCCTGCCCCGGAGAAGAAAAGTATTTTTTTGAAAGAAATTCCGCAACACTGAAGAGCTCTTCCGTAACAACCGGGAACGCATCGCAAATGGCAAGTATCTCCTTGTATTCTTCTCTTTCTCCCGGCTCTTTTTCTTTCACGGAGAGAACGAGCCCTGTTTTCTTTTGCCTGCCGAAGGGGACGCGCACCCTTACACCCGGAGAAATCTGCGGCAAAAACTCTCCCGGCAGGTAATCAAAGGATTTATCAAGAGGTATATCAAAGATGACTTCAACCGTTTTCATTTAATTTCTTCTTTACAAGCGCGATGTGTTCCGGTGCGGTTCCGCAGCATCCGCCTATGAATTTCGCTCCGCATTTAACTATTTGCGCGCAGTTGGAAGCAAATACTTCCGGCGTCTCGGGATATACCGTCTTTCCGTCTGCAATCTCCGGGATGCCGGCATTGGGTTTCACCCACAGGGGAATGCCCGTAAGTTCTCTCACCCTGCGCACAACTTTTACCATATCCCCGCTCCCGAGGCCGCAGTTAATCCCCAGAACGTCAATTTTTTCATCTGCCGCGAAAGCAACTATATCTTCAATCTTCTGCCCCATGAGAGTCCTGTATTCGGCCCCTGCGTTCAGGGTGATTGACGGCAGGACGAAAACATCGGAGATTTCCCTTACGGAACGGACGGCAATCCTTAATTCTTCAAGGTCCTGGAACGTTTCCAGCAGTATAAAATCCGCTCCGCCGCTTTTAAGTATCCCCGCCTGCTCTGAAAATGCTTCTTCCGCATCCTTTACGGTAAGAGCGCCGTAAGGCTCAAGCAGTTCGCCGGACGGTCCCATATCGCCTGCGATAAATACATGCGGATAGTTCTTCCTGACATCTGCGGCTGTTTCCGCCGCCTTTGAATTTATCTCGTTTACCCTCTCCGCAATCCCTTTTTTCTCAAGCCGCAGTCTGTTTGCTCCGAAAGTATCCGTAAGAATAACCTGCGCTCCGG
>CAYOWY010000231.1:0-2692 GCA_964407805.1 uncultured bacterium
GGCATGAAGCCCAGTAGGTAATGGAGGGGCAGATAATCTCGTCGCCCCTGCCTATTCCTATGCCGAAAAAAGCGCTGTGGAGAGCTGCTGTGCCGTTGTTGCATCCAAGACCGTGTTTCATCCCGTGCCAGTCAGCAAAACTCCTTTCAAATGTTTTCGTTATGTCGGTGCCGGACATGTTTCCCGATCTGATAACCTCAAGAGCCGCATCTTCCATCTCCTTATTTACAATGGGCCACTTGAATATATCCCCTACATCGCTCTTTACCGTCTTTGCGCCGCCCAGTAAAGCTAATTTGCTTCCCATGATTAGATTATCCTCCTTTTGCTCCTATAATTTTCCCGCATTTCCCGGAAAAAAACAATGGGATTTTGTGCTGTCTTATGTGAAATCCTGCTATTCTCACAAAGAAGAACCGTTCTTTGAATATTCCCGCATATGGTGTAAAATTGTAAACGGCATGCATAAAAAACCTCTTCGGGAAAATATCTTTTACAAAGGGAAACGCCCCATAAGATGCGACTGGCTGCGCCCCTATATATATACAAGCAACCTTGCCTACCACAGCGAGGTTGAATTCCATTACATCAAGCGGGGAGAGGGCTTTTACTTCATACAAAACAGGCGGTATCCTTTCTCCAAAAACAATATCGTAGCAATCAAATCCGGAGAGATACATAAGTGCATCAGGCAGTCTTCCTACGTGGAAAAAGGCTCTCTGTATTTCCCCCTGTCTTTTCTGAAAAACGCCCGGCTGAAGAAAATAGTAAAGGAATGCCCCCACGTCGCAAAGATGACCGAAAAAGAGGCGATGCTTGCCGAGATTATATTCAAGAGCATCTCTGAAGAAACAGGCGGCGGAAAACCTTTCTGGGAAGAGCTCGTTCATTCCCAGACGGAACAATTTTTATTCTTGCTCAAAAGAGCCTCTCTCCGGAAGACAAAAAAGGTTATAAGCAATCCCGTCGTGGAAGGCCTGATAGCCTATCTTGACAGTAACTTCGCGAGAGACGTTTCAATTCCGGAAATTGCAGAGGGCTTCTCCCTCTCGCCAAGCCGCATATCGCACATCTTCAAGGAAGAGACGGGCCTGGGGTTGAAACATTACATGTTCCAGAAAAGAATCATTGAGGCAAAAAAACTCCTTGAAGAAAATCACTCAATGAAAGTAACCGCAATATCCGCAAAAGTGGGCTTCGGCGACTTCGCCCTCTTTAACAGTACCTTTAAGAAAGCTACCGGCAGGACGCCCTCCTACTACCGCAGGTTCTCCCGCCGGGGCGGGAAGTGAAAAGCGATTTTTACCGTTAAAAGCTGTTTTATACTCGCCGCCGCAAGTCAGGTATTCTTTCGTATAGATTTATTATGGCGCAATTCGCTTCATTGACAGGAAATGCGGCATTTGTTAAAATCTCCGGAAGGTTACAGCAAATGCGAAGCGCAACAGCCGGAAAGAGGTGAAAATGCTGATTGATATCCACGGACACATCGGACGCGTTATTCCCGACCGCAAAGAGTTTATCGACGTCGCAAACCTGATTGCAAAAATGGACGCGTGGGGCATAGACAAAACTTGCGTTCTTCCGTTGAGCGAACACCCGGAAGGAGCTTACCTTGAGTGCAACACCGAGGACGTTATCACTGCCTGTTCGCGTTTCCCTGACAGGCTCATTCCCTTCTGCCTGATAGACCCGCGCTACGGCAACAGGCCGGATATGGATTTCAGCCACCTGTTGGAGGAATACGTTTCGCGGGGCTGCAGAGGACTGGGCGAATTACTGCCGAAAATGGATTTTGACGAACGGCTCTGTCTCAATCTCTACCGACAGGCCGGAAAATTCAGCCTGCCGGTGCTTTTTGACATGCAGGACAGACCGGACGGCTACGGCTTGCGAGACAAATACGGCTTGCCGGGCCTTGAACGCGCTTTGCAGGAATGCCCCGAGACAATCTTCATAGGGCATGGCCCAACCTTCTGGGCGGAAATATCGGCAGACATTCCCGCGGACAACCGGTCGGGCTACCCGTCAGGTGAAATCAAAGAGGGCGGGGCGGTGCCGCGGCTGATGAGAAAATATCCGAACATGTGGGCGGATATATCCGCGGGCAGCGGCCACAACGCCCTTACGCGCGACCCGTCCTTTGCCCTTGAATTCCTTGAAGAATTCCAGGACAAAATCCTCTTTGGTACGGATTCCTGCAGGCGAAGCGACACAGATATAATTAGTCCCAACGTCTCTTTTATGAGAAGCCTGCGCGAAGAGAAAAAACTGCACGTTGCCGCAATTGAGAATATAGAATGGAGAAACTGCTCAAGACTTCTGAATCTTAACCTGAAACCTTCAGGGAACATTAGATAACATATCTGCGAAACCTGTCCGGCAACAAATGGAATTATCCAGAAAGTATAGACACCTGCGGATGCAGCTTTTGGGGGCGGACCCGCCAGGTGTTATTTTATTCTCACTCTTCGGGAGGACAAATATTAATGGATAATAAAGAATATGAGATAGTTTTTGCCGGCTGCAATTCAATTCACTATTCAAAGCAGATTACCGCATATGTAGTGCCGCCTTCAAAACAGGATGAAAATACGGGCATTATGCATTTTGCGCACGGATGGGGAGGAAACCGTTTCCAGTATAGGGAAATGCAAAGGGATTTTGCGGACCGTTACAATCTTTTCTGCGT
>CAYOWY010000232.1:0-2645 GCA_964407805.1 uncultured bacterium
TTTATAAACATATTTGAGAAAGAGGCGAGAAAATTCGGCGCCGGGTTTCTTGCCCAGGGAACACTTTATCCGGACGTCATTGAAAGCGTTTCTCCCTTCGGAGGCCCTTCGGCCGTGATAAAGACACACCACAATGTAGGCGGACTGCCCGAGAAGCTGAAACTATCGCTTGTTGAGCCGTTCAGATTTTTCTTCAAGGATGAAGTAAGGCAGCTCGGCAGGGAACTGAAACTTCCGGATTTCATTGTAAACAGGCATCCCTTCCCGGGACCCGGGCTTGCCGTCAGGATTGTAGGAAGCGTAGATAAAAACCGCCTTGATATTCTCCGGGAGGCGGACAGCATTGTCATGGATGAGATGAAGCGTTCGGGCCTTTATGGGGAAGTCTGGCAGGCTTTTGCAGTGCTCCTTCCCGTAAAGAGCGTAGGTGTAATGGGCGACAAGAGGACATATGAAAATGTCATCGCCCTGCGGATAGTGAAAAGTTCAGACGGAATGACCGCAGACTGGGTAAAAGTTCCGTATGAGACTCTCGGCGTCATATCCAACCGTATCGTCAACGAGGTGAAGGGCGTTAACAGGATTGTGTATGATGTGACTTCAAAGCCGCCTGCCACTATCGAATGGGAGTAATCCTCCCGCTTTGACTTCATGCCCATAGTTTCGTTGGTGTCGTCGGAAACTGCCTTGACATACTATCAACGTATGCCTTCATTGTTTCCTCCTAACCGCCTCTCTCTGGGCATAAATTGAAAGCGGGAAAAAATTAGGGGAGGTTTTTTTTGATAAGCTTCTCAAGCTCTATCATCTCAAAAGGCTTGGGGAGTACCGCATCGGCTCCCGCATCCTTCGCTTTGCCTATATTCTCGTCGGTGGGGTATCCGGTAATCACTATAATCTTAATGCTCTTCGTGTGAGGGTCGTTCTTTATGCTCTTGCAGAGGCTGAACCCGTTGATGCCGGGGAGGAAAAGGTCGAGAATGATAATGTCCGGATTTATTCTGGACACCATCCTTCCTGCTTCAAAACCGTCGGAAGCGGAGCTTATATGCCATGAAGGATGAATTTTCTCCATATAGTCCCTGACAGTCTGTATAATCAGTTTCTGGTCGTCGACTATAAGGACCTTTATGTCTTCCTGCTGGATTGCCCCTGCAAGTCTTGTGTCCAACCCGCTTTTTTTTATAAAATCAACAAGGTCCTTTTTTGTTATCTTGTATCTTCCGCCCGGTATCTTGAATGATTTTATTTTCCCGCTCACAACCCACTTGTACGCGGATATCCTGCTTACCCCGAATATGCGGGCTATGTCTCCGGTAGTAAAAAATTTTTTATTTAAGTTTACCATGTTAACTTTATTATACTCCGGAAAATCGTTTTTGTCAATCAGGTAAATAAGTCTGAAAACAATATAACGTTAACTGTAAAGATTGACCGTGAAATTAATATGTGTTACCGTATGCGGAAAAGCGAGGGCGGTTGAATATGATGATGGCAATAATTATTTTGTTAAGCTTGTTAATTCTCCTTAACATTATTCTGTTTATATTCTTTTTGCGTGAAGGCAGAAGAATAAATATATCGGATAATCTCCGTAATATTGAAAACCAGACGGGAAAAATAGACCCGCTCATAAGGGACGAGTTTTCCAGAAACAGAGAGGAGATACAAAAAAATCTAAGGGAAAACAGAGAGGAATTGAGCGTTGCGATGCGGAATATGGGAGAGGTTGTTTCAGGTACTATGGAAAAGCGGCTCCATTCCCTGCAGGAAGAGAACGTCAAGAAGCTGGAGGAGATGAGGGCTACCGTTGACGAAAAACTTCAGTCCACTCTTGAAAAGAGATTGAGCGAGTCTTTTAACCTGGTAAGCGAGCGGCTCAAGCAGGTTCATGAAGGCCTTGGAGAGATGAAAAATCTCGCAACGGGCGTCGGTGACCTTAAAAAGGTGCTTGCAAACGTTAAAACCAGAGGGATTCTCGGGGAGATTCAGCTGGGCAACATACTTGAAAATATACTTTCCCCGGACCAGTATGAAAAGAATGCTGTGGTCAGGGAAGGCTCGGCGGAATCCGTAGAGTATGCCGTTAAGCTTCCGGGAGGAGAACGTCCCGTATATCTGCCTATTGATTCAAAATTTCCGATAGAAGTTTATCACCGTCTTCTTGACGCATATGAGCAGGGAGCGCAGGAGAGTATCCAGAAAGCTAACAGAGAGCTTGAGAACACGATAAAAAACTGCGCCAAAGAAATCAGCGGCAAATATATCAATCCGCCCGACACCACGGACTTCGGCATACTTTTTCTTCCCGTTGAAGGCCTCTATGCCGAAGTGGTGAGGCAGACAAGCCTGTTTGAACTCCTGCAGAGGGATTACAAGATAACCATTACCGGGCCGTCTACGCTGGCGGCGTTCCTCAACAGTCTTCACATGGGTTTCCGCACTCTTGCCATACAGAAGAGAACGGGCGAGGTGTGGAACATACTCACCGCCGTAAAGAGAGAGTTCGATAAGTTCGGAGATGCGCTCAAGAAAGCGCAGGAGAAGATAGATGGCGCCGGCAGGGATATAGAAAACCTTGTGGGCGTGAGAACGCGGCAGATACAGTCAAAACTTAGAAGCGTTGATGAAATGCCAGAAAAAGA
>CAYOWY010000233.1:0-2639 GCA_964407805.1 uncultured bacterium
CTCCTTATCAGGTAACAGCCTCTGGTCTATTATGTACAGCTTGCCCCCATCCCGCCACAGCGTCTTTATTATCGGTTTCATGTTGTAGATTTTTTCATGCAGTATGATAATACCAGATTAAATAAAAGCAGGCAAGGTTAGGAGCGAAAAAGGCTATGGATCCCTACTTAATATCCGCAGGGATGACAGACATGGTTGAGATTGCCACGGCAAAAAACGCCTCGCAATGACAAGTGTGGGGAAGAAGCAAGGAGGAGGAAAATCCCCCCTATCCCCCCTTTGTTAAAGGGGGGATGGAGCGGTATACCTGCTTCAATTCATGCACAGGGCAAGGCGTCAAGAAGACGGCGACGCAGGCTGAAGACCTGCGGCTACCGGAAGGAAGTGGAAGCGTTTTGCCCGCTTTCAATTCCAAAATATAGCAAGGCAGCAAAGAGGAAGCGAAGAGGCGTATGTAGAAATACGCCGATGAAGCTGACGATGCAGCTAACGAAGCTATATGAAGGAAGTGGAAGCGGGTTAGAGGCCGAGGTGGACGGAAGAGGAACTTCCAAGGATCCTCTTCACCTCCTCAATAAACTCAATATCGGGATTGACGGTATAACCGTTTGCTTTCACCTTGGCTTTTTTGTCGCCCTTTTCCGTTATGAGATTCAGGTACAGGGGACAATTGCCCTTGTTCTTTATAAACAGTTCCTGCAGTTTCTGCATCCTGGCTTCGTCTATGGGAAGTTTTATATCAATTTCAACATTGGACAAAAACTTGTCTTTTGCCGTATTAAGGTTGGCAACTTCGTCGGCGACAATTGTTATGCCGTCTCTTTTTTCCAGCCGCCCCTTTACGAAGACTATGGAGCCTTTGCGTATGAGGGAGCCGAAAGTCTCATACACACGGGGATAGAAGAGCACGCGCACTCTGCCGGTGAGGTCTTCAAGGTCGCCCCATCCCATCCTTTCGCCTTTTTTTGTATTTGTCCTTTTTATATCGGTAAGTATGCCGCCGACACTGACCGAGATGCCGTCTTTCAACTCTTCATTGAGTCTTGATACCGAGACATTGGAGAACATCTTCATTATGGAAGCATATCTTTCAAGGGGATGTCCGGTGAGGTAAACCCCGAGCATCTCTTTTTCATAGGAAAGAAGGCGCGTCTCCGACCATTCGGGAAGAGAAGTAAGCACGCTTTTGTCTACGACGGAAGTTACTCCGCCGCTGTCGGAACCGAATATCTCCATCTGCCCTTCTGCGGCTTTCTTCTGCATCTTTGAGCCGCGGCCGATTGCGTCGTCAATTGCGGCAAACATCTGAGAGCGCGGAATCTCAAGATAATCAAAAGCTCCCGATTTTATGAGGCTTTCCACCACCTTTTTGTTGACGGTGCGCAGGTTAACCCTTTCGCAGAAATCAAAAAGGGACCTGAATGGACCCTTTTCTTTTGCCTCCATGATTGACTTCACCGCTCCTGAACCCACGTTTTTTATCGCAGAGAGTCCGAAGATAATGTCGTTGCTGAAAATCCTGAACCCTTCTCCGCTCTCCACCGCATCGGGAGGCAGTACCCATATCTTCATCCTGTCGCATTCGTCTATGTATTCGGCAATCTTTGTGAAGTCTCCCGCTTCGCTGTTGAGAAGAGCGGTCATGAATTCCAGAGGGTAGTTCGCTTTTAGAAAAGCCGTTTGGTAAGAGATAAGGGCGTAACCTGTGCTGTGGGATTTATTGAATCCGTATCCGGCAAATTTTGAAATCTGTTCAAATATCTTATCCGCTTTTGGCTTCGGAACGCCGTTTTTGTGCGCCCCTTCAACGAATTTCTCGCGCTTCTCATCCATAACCGACGCTATCTTTTTACCCATCGCCTTTCTTAGTTCATCCGCTTCCCCCATTGTAAAACCGGCAAACTTATGGGCTGTCTCCATAACCTGTTCCTGGTACAGGATAACGCCATAGGTGGTCTTTAGGATGGGCTCAAGGAGCGGATGGTCGTATTCAATCTTTGAAGGGTCGTTTTTCCTCTTTATATACTCCCTCACCATGCCGCTTTTCATGGGGCCGGGCCGGTAAAGCGCAAGTATTGCTATAATATCCTCAAATATCTGCGGCCGGCTCTCTTTGAGAAGTTCCTGCATACCCTTGCTTTCAAGCTGGAATACGCCAAGTGACTCTCCCATGGAAAGCAGGCGGTATGTCTTGCCGTCGTCAAGGGGAAAATCCTTTATCTCCACCCCGTGCCTTTCCTTAACGAGATTCAGCGTATCCTCTATCACGGAAAGGGTTTTTAATCCGAGGATATCTACCTTGAGCAATCCTATTTTTTCAACGCCCTCCATCTCAAACTGGGTTGCAACTTCGCCTTTCGGTCCCCGGAATAAAGGGGCATATTCATCTACGGGCTTTTCGGTTATTACAAGCCCGGCGGCATGGGTGGAGGAATGCCTCGCAAGCCCCTCCAGTTTCAGGGATATGTCGAAAAGATGCTTGACCCTCTCATCGTTTTCTATTATATTTTTTATTTCCGGATTGGATTTTATTTCGTCTTCAAGAGTGACGCCCGGCTCGGAAGATATAAGTTTTGCCAGCCGGTCCACCTCGCTGTAGCTGAACCCGAGGGCGCGCCCCACGTCACGCAGTACGGCCC
>CAYOWY010000234.1:0-2625 GCA_964407805.1 uncultured bacterium
GCCCTCTATTTCATAATCCTCGTCAAGCCTGTGCGTCAGGCGGTACGGAGCTTCATGCGCTACGGTTTCAAAAAATTTCAAGAGCAGGAATACTGAACATATCCCGTCGGCGTCGCCGTCTCCGTAAATGAAAATCTTCTCTTTGTTCAACAGCGCCGTTTTAAGAGCCTCGCAGGCCTCTCTCATTGACGGGATTGAAAACGGATCGGAAAGGCTTGATATGCCGGAATGGAGAAATTCCGTCATTGATTCTTCGGTGTTGAAACCCCTGGCGGAAAGAATTTCTTTTATAAGGCGAGGTACAGGTTGCTGTTTCATTATTGCTTTTTTGCCGCCGTGCGTATATTGACTCCTGCCTCATTCAGAAGGTCTCCGGAAATTTTGTCCGGGTATCCTTCGCTTATGATTATTTCCTTTATGCCGGCGTTTATTATCATTTTCGCGCAGACACTGCACGGGTGGCAGGTAATGTAGAGGACACTTCCCTTTATTGATATTCCGTGATAGGCCGCCTGTATGATGGCATTCTGCTCTGCGTGCAGGCCCCTGCACAGTTCATGCCTTTCGCCGGAGGGAATCTTCAGCTTTTCCCGCAGGCATCCGATTTTTGAACAATGGGTTATGCCGGACGGCGCGCCATTATAGCCGGTTGCAAGTATCCTTTTTTCCTTCACGAGAACAGCGCCGACGCTTCTCCTCGTACAGGTGGAGCGCCTGCTCACCAGCTTCGCAATCTCCATGAAATATTCGTCCCATTCAGGCCTTGGGGTAGATGGGGAATTCACGCGCGAACCTCCTTATCTGCTTTGAAATATCCTTCAACATCCTGCCGTTATCCCTGTTTTTCAGCGTATCGTCTATCCAACCGGCGATAAGCTCCATATCCTTCTCCTTCATCCCCCTGCTGGTAACAAGGGGAGTGCCCATCCGTATGCCGCTTGTCACCCTCGGCGGCTGGGGGTCAAACGGGATAAGGTTCTTGTTTGTTATGATACCCACGCTTTCAAGAAGTTTTTCAAACTCACAGCCGTGTATGCCCTTATCCCGCAGGTCTATCACAAAAAGATGGTTATCGCTCCCGCCGCTCACGAGGCGGTAGCCCCTTTTCTCAAATTCAGCGCACAGTTTTTTGCAGTTGAGAATTATCTGCTTCTGGTAATCGTTGAAACCTGGCTGCATCGCCTCCCTGAAAGCCAGCGCCTTGGCCGCTATTATGTGCATCAGCGGGCCTCCCTGTATGCCCGGGATAATTGAATTGTCAAGCTTTTCGCGGTACTTGCTCCCGCACAGTATGATGCCGCCCCTGGGGCCCCTCAAGGTCTTATGCGTCGTAGCAGTGACAAAATCCGCAAGCCCGACGGGTGAAGGATGCAGTTTCGCCACGATAAGCCCTGATATGTGAGCGATGTCGGAAAGCAGGTACGCCCCGGCTTCCGCCGCAATTTCATGAAATTTTCCGAAGTCTATAATGCGGGGATAGGAGCTCGCCCCGCACACTATCATCCGCGGTTTTTCCCTCACCGCTATCTCCCTTACCTTTTCATAATCTATTCTCTCGGTCTCCCTGTCAACATCATAAAACACCGCATTGTAAAACGTGCCGGAAAAATTAGCGCGCAGGCCGTGGGTAAGATGCCCTCCCGCAAGTATGTTCATGGCGAGAATCTTGTCTCCCGGCTTGAGTACGGTGAAGTATGCCGCCATATTCGCCTGGCTTCCGGAATGGGGCTGGACGTTGGCATGCTCGGAGTTGAACAGCATGCACGCGCGCCTTACGGCTATCTCTTCAATCTCGTCTATGAACTGACAGCCGCCGTAGTACCTTCTTCCCGGATATCCCTCGGCGTACTTGTTCGTGAAAACCGTCCCCGCAAGGTGAAGTATCTCCCTGCTGACTATATTCTCCGAAGGTATAAGCCCTATGGTGTTCCTCTGTTTTTTCTGCTCATTGACAAGCACGCGGTAAATCTCGGCATCCACTTCTCTAAGCATTATCAACCTCCACTATCGGTATCAGGGAAAAATCCGCAAACAGATTAAACAGACTGTTGATTTTCTTCAGAAGCGCCAGCCTGTTGTTTCTTGATTTTTCATCTTCGCACATGACAAGAACGTCGTCAAAAAATCTGTCTATTATCTTACGCCAGCCGCTAAGTCTTTCAAGAAATGCCGCATAGTTCCTGCTGTCGTAAGCAAGAAGCTTTTCTATGACCGCTTCGGACCTGTAAAAATCGTAAAGTTCCTTTTCTGTCTTCTCCGCAAGGAGCGACTCGTCAAACGAAGCGGAGCCGATTCCCTTCTCGCCCGCCTGCTTCAGGATGTTCGCAACCCTTATAAAAGGAACAAGGATGCTCTTGGCCTCCTTACCGCCGCCAAAGAATTTTTCAAGGGCGTCTATCTTTTCCCTCAAGACGACGAGATTTTCCCTGTCCACAGCCATTACGGCTCTCCTTATGCCCGGAGAAACTCCTTCGCCCGCGAGGATGTTTTCAACCCTCTGGAAAATGAAATTCAGTATCTCGTTCTCCGTATCCGCCGTGCCGCATCCGAAGACAGCCAGCGTCCTGCGGACAGCCTGCCTCAACGGGAAGTTCAACTTTCTGCTCCATATTATTTCAATAAGGC
>CAYOWY010000235.1:0-2612 GCA_964407805.1 uncultured bacterium
CGTACGATGGTTG
The DNA here is from genome assembly GCA_964407805.1 of uncultured bacterium. Lineage (GTDB taxonomy): Bacteria > Ratteibacteria > UBA8468 > B48-G9 > JAFGKM01 > JAFGKM01. The sequence goes on from CAYOWY010000235.1 coordinate 14, forward strand.
GACAAAACGTGCCCGACCGGGAGGCTTTCTTCAGACGGGACGCTTGACCGCCCCGGCGAGGCGGCCTGCGCTCGGCTTCTTTCGTCGCTCTGCAATGATAAAACATTATTGCATCCGTGCCCGCTCCTCAAACAGACGCCCGCTTCAGAAACCTCCCGGCAGGGCATAGATAAAGATTTTGTTTTTCTGACGAATTTTAGTTTATAATAAGGGAAATGAGAACGGGGCTTGGTTTTGACATCCACAGGTTTGTTGAAGGCAGGAAGTTTCTGCTGGGAGGCGTTGAGATACCTTTTGAAAAAGGACTTCTCGGGCACAGCGATGGAGATGTCCTTCTGCATGCCTTGAGCGATGCTCTTCTGGGAGCGATGGGAAAGCCGGATATAGGCAGTTTTTTCCCCGATACCGAAGACGGCATCAAGGGCATTGACAGCAGGAAAATCCTGGCAAGGGCGCTTGAACTGCTTGAGGAAGATGGGTTCCGCATAGAAAACCTTGATATAACCGTCATATGCGAGAGGCCGAAGCTGCTTCCCTTTTTCCCCCGCTTAAAGAAGAACCTGTCCGGTATGATGGCCGGGGTCGGGGAAGAGAGAATCGGGCTTAAGGCAAAGACGCTTGAAGGTCTGGGAGAGATAGGGGCGGGCAATGCATGCGCATGCATCGCCTCCGTCCTCATAGATAAGAAGTAATGCGGGCAGCGCCGTTTTTAAAAAAGTGTTTGGTGGCTTCACGCTAATCACTATACACTATTCACTGTTTTAATAGGGGGTCTATGGTGAAAAGGAATATTGTCGTTGCGGCAATCCTCATCTTGATAATTCTCCTTCCTTTCGCAATATTCAGGATAAAAGACAAAAAACTCCCATTCATGAGAAAAAACCAGGTTATAGAGGGCCATATCTCGGAAGGAGATATGCTCGGAGATGTGCTTCTTGCCAGGAATATACCGGCACTGCAGGTAAATCAGATAATCAATGAATTAAAAAAGGTTTTTAACGTCAGGAAATGCAGGATAGGGGACAGGTGGGAGATTCATCTGACGGATGAAGGTGAATTCATAAGATTCGTTTATTACGACGGGCCTATTGATTTTTATGAAGTAGAGTTCAATCGCGGCGAAAACACCTATCTGGCTTACGCAAAAGCGATAGAGGCGGAAAAGATGGTCCGCGGAGTCAGCGGCGAGATAAAAAGTTCCTTATACGAAAGCATGTCCTATGTGAACATAAATCCGGAAATAATAGTTGAGTTTGCGGAAATATTTTCTTCCAAGGTGGACTTTTTTACCGATTGCAGGAGCGGCGATAAATTCAATATTTTGTGGGAGACGTATTTTGACAAAAAAGGCAATCCTCTGAAAGATATAATGATATCTGCAGCATCATACACTTCCACGGGCAACAGCACTTATTACGCTTTTTACTTTGAGACGCCTGACGGGAAAGGCGGTTATTACGATGAGAACGGGAAAAGCGTTGAGGCGGCTTTCCTCCGTGCCCCGCTCAGCTACAGGAGGATATCGTCTTACTTCACTCACAAGCGCCTGCATCCCATTTATAAGGTATACCGTCCCCATCTTGGCATAGACTATGCGGCTCCTTCGGGAACGCCCGTTTCTTCAATAGGAAACGGAACCGTCACATTTGCCGGCAGGAGAAGCGACGGACTCGGGATAACCGTCATAATAAGGCATCCGAACGGCTATGTTTCTTGGTACGGACACCTGTCCAGAATCAGCAAAGGGGTTACAAAAGGCGCAAAAGTCAGAAAAGGGCAGGTTATAGGAGCAGTGGGTTCAACGGGGACCGCTACCGGTCCCCACCTTGATTTCCGTCTGCAGGTGGGAGGGAAGTTTGTGAATTATCTTGCAATAAAACTGCCTCCTTCGTTCCCTCTCCCCGAACAGTATATGCCGCAGTTCAGGGAGACGGCAGGGATTTTCACGGTCAGAATGGATTCCCTGAAGGACGGTAAAGAGATCGTTTTCCCCAATAATGAAGAAAAGGAAAACCCGAAACGCTGATTTTTCAAGGCTGTCTCCTACCCGGTCATAAATAACAGATAATCAGCAGTATGGAGAAATAAATGTCTTTAATACTTGCTTCAAAATCGCCGAGAAGGCGGGAACTGATGGGCAGGGTGGCGAAAGATTTCACGGTCGTTCCAAGCGGAGTGGACGAGAGCGCGATAAGCGAAAGGAGCGACCCCGCGATGTTTGCCGTGGAAGCGGCGGCGATGAAGGCGCGCGAGGTCGGCAGCCGTTATCCCTCGGATATCGTCATAGGAGCTGATACCGTTGTTTCGGTTGAAGGGAAGATTATAGGTAAACCGTCGGATTGCGCGGATGCGAAACAGATACTTAAAACGCTTTCAGGTACCAGGCACAGGGTAATAACCGGCGTTGCCGTTTACAACGGCGAAGCGGATAAACTGGTTACGGGCTACGAGATTACCCTTGTGAAATTCAGAGAGCTGACAGATGCGGATATTGATGAATACCTTGCGAAAGAAGAGTACGCGGACAAGGCCGGCGCTTACGCTATACAATCGGCAGGCGACAGGTTCGTCGAAAATATCAAAGGGGATTATGACAATG
>CAYOWY010000236.1:0-2611 GCA_964407805.1 uncultured bacterium
GTTGAGTATATCCTCGGAAACATTCCTTCCCGTAAGTTCATCAATATTCTTCAGGCAGTCCTTAAGAGATTCCGCAACTATGTCCGCCGTAACACCCCTATGGATATATTCCTCTGTTTCAAGAAGCTTCTTTCTCACGTCTTTTATTTTACCTTCCTGCCGCAAGTTTAGAAATATCCCGTCTTCTTTTATTTCTGCGTATCCCATGGATATCAGGCTGTATATCCGCTCTTCCAGTTCATGGATACCGTCCCCTGTTTTTGCAGAGACGGCGATTATTCTGTCCGCCGGAAAATCCCTTTCAATCTGTTTTTTATCAATTTTCAGGGGCAGGTCTGACTTGTTAATAATGATGATGTAATTTTTTCCTTTAATATGTTTTAGAAGTCCCCGGTCGTACTCGTTGAGTCTTTTTGTCCCGTCAAGCATGATAAGGTTTATCTCGGCTTTTTTCATCCACTCTATCGCTCTGTCCCCGACCATATTTTCAACCCTGCCGTGGACCTTTCTTATGCCCGCGGTATCTATGATGTTGACGGGTATGCCCCTGATATTTACGGTTTCTTGAATGGCGTCTCTTGTTGTCCCGGGTATGTCGGCCACTATAGCCCTGTCCTCTTTTATAAGGCGGTTGAGAAGGCTTGATTTTCCGGCGTTCGTCCTTCCGGTTATTGCGGCGTTTATCCCCAGCTGAAGTATTTTCCCCCTGCCTGCGCGTGCAAGAAGTCCGTCCGTAAAAGTTATCAGCCCTTCAATTATTTTCAGCGTTTCGGGGTTGTAGGCCTCCACCTCCGCTTCATCGGGGAAGTTTATTTTCGCCTCAATGTCCGCAAGAATGCCGGAGAGGGATGCCTGTATATCCAGCAGGTACGAAGAAAATGATCCCTTAAGTTTCTTTACCGACATTTCAAGGGCGCTTTCAGTTTTGCTGAAAATTACTTCAAGAACGCTTTCTGCCTGGGAGAGGTCAATCCTTCCGTTGAGAAAAGCCCTCTTAGTGAACTCTCCGGGTTCTGCATGCCGGGCGCCGTGCTTAATGCAAAGAGAGAGAACTTCTTTTATGGGAAGAATGCCTCCATGGCATCCTATCTCGGCCATGTCTTCTCTTGTGTAGCTCCCGGGTTTGTGCATTACCGTTAAAAGCACTTCGTCCACAATCCTTTTGCCGTCAACGATATGGCCGTAATGCACGGTGTGTGAAGATGCCCCTGTAATACTTGACTTTTTCGCGGGCCGGAATATTTCCCCGACAATTTTATACGAATCAGGTCCGCTAAGCCGCACTATGCCTATGCCGCTTATTCCCAGCGGTGTTGAAACCGCGCATATGGTATCTTTCTTCACTCTTCCCCCGTTAGACCTGAAATTTCTATATCAGAAGTGCATGGCAACATGTGCCCAACCGGGCGGTCTTCTTCAGACGGGACACTTGACCGCCCCGGCGAGGCGGTCTGCGTTCGGCTTCTTTCGTCGCTCTTGATAAAAAACATCAAAGCATCCGTGCCCGCTCCTCCAACAGACGCCCGCTTCAGAAACCACCCGGCAGGGCACTGGAATGGCAAAGTCATGCTTATGCCGGAATTTATGGTTATCATCTATACTTTGGCGCGGAATTAGTATAACATATATAAATCGTACAGGGAGATTTTATGGAGACGAGAAAGAATTATGAAAAAGTAAAACTGTTCTGCGGCATATTATACAGGGATGAGGATATTATGGATGCCGTAAGGGAGAAACTTGTCCGCAAACTGGGGGAAACGGACCTTGAGGCGGGGCCTTTTCCCTTTGATTTCACCTCATACTACCGCGGAGAAATGGGAGATGGCCTCAAAAGAAGGTTTTTATCTTTCAAAAAGAGAATTTCCCCGGAAGGTTCATATGTGTGGAAGGCGTTCACAAATGAAATTGAAAATGAATTCCACGGCGGGGGAGAATTTCCGCGCAGGATTAATCTGGACCCGGGATACCTGAACCTCTCAAGGGTGATTCTTTTTTCAGCTAAGGATTATTCGCACAGGATTTATCTCGGAGGCGGGATTTTCGGGGAGGTTACGCTGTACTTTGAAAAACACAGGTTTATGTTTTTGCCGTGGACATATCCGGACTACAAGACGGAAAAATATCTTGAATTCTTTATGAATGCAAGAAATCTTTACAGGGAACAATTGAAGAATGAAGATGTGGATGAGAGTCCTCATTGATGCGGGGATAATAGTAATTGCCCTGACTCTTCTGTTCGGCTGGCGCGCACTCATGCCGGCAAGGATGCCGGAATCTCTGCAACCTTCGGATTTCGGAATGGAGTATAAGGATGTCGTTTTTGAGACGCGCGACGGCGTGAAAATCAGCGGGTGGTATATCCCCTCGAAAAAAGCCGCGGGAACGGTAATATGCCTTCACGGCTATCCGGCAAACAAGTCGGACATTCTCCCTGTGGTAACATTTCTGCACCCGGATTTTTCACTGCTTCTTTTTGATTTCAGGGCGCACGGACGCAGCGGGGGAAAAATAACATATTTTGGATTGAAAGAATCCTTTGACGTAGAGGCGGCCGTCAGGTTTATAAGAAAAAGAGAAAGCGGCCAAAAAGAGCGGATAGGCGTATGGG
>CAYOWY010000237.1:0-266 GCA_964407805.1 uncultured bacterium
TCTCTCTCCTTTATCCCGAACTCTCACATATTAAGCTTTCATGTGAGGGGTTATGATTTTTTCTCTCTCCGTTTTTGCACTTCCACCGTTTCAATTTATCATTTTAAACGGTATGATATTATCATAAACTAAACCCTTTAGCAAAATTACCTGTCTTAATATACAGGATACACAGGCAACATGAATAACAAAACGGCAGATTTTGACGAATATTACCGCGAATTCGCCAAAAAGCTTTTTGCGCTGGCGTTCAAAATGGTGAACAA
>CAYOWY010000237.1:276-2582 GCA_964407805.1 uncultured bacterium
CCATGGATATCGTGCAGGAAAGTTTTGTAAAGGCGTATCAGAACTGGGACAAGTTCCGCGGGGAAGCCGCGGTTTCCACATGGCTTTATAAAATTACGCTGAATCTCTCTTACGATTTTTTGAACCGGAGAGGAAGAGTGAGCATCCTGCCGGTAACAAAGGATTTTGAAGACCGCAGAATCCGCGGCGGAGAAAAAGAGATAATGAAATCGGATATGATTGACATCATAAAGAAAGAGGTTGATTCCCTTACGCCGAAACAGAAGTCAATATTCATATTAAAGTCGTACGACGAGCTTACTTACAAGGAAATAGCAAAGATTACGAACAGCAGGGTAGGCACAATAAAGGCGTCGTATTTCCAGATAGTGCAGAAAATAAAAAAGTCCGTCGGAGGGAAATCCCCCCTCACCCTGCACCCTCCTACGCTAAAGCTGCGGACGGGCATGCCCTCTCCCCCAAGGGGAGAGGATTAAAATGTGAGGAGAAAGAGGATGAGATTGCCGCGCACAAGACGCTCGCAATGACAAGAAATATGGAGGTGAATGAAAATGGGATGCACAGAATCTGAAAAAAGAATAGTGGATTACCTGGCAGGGGAATTGAGCTCCGGTGAAAAAGAGCGGATGGAAGCCCATATCAGGATATGCGGGGAATGCGCAATTGCTCTTGATGAATACAGAGGCGTGCTCTCTGCGGCTAAAGAGATTGAAACGCCTATGCCTGGCGATGAATTCTGGACGGCAGGGCTTAAAGAGGTAAAAAATTACAGGCCTTCCCGGAGGTTTGTTCTCAAGCCGGCTATCCTGATAGCTTCAATGATACTGGCAATCTCCTTTTTCGCGTCAAGGCTTCCCAATGACGGAAGGGGGAAACCTGCTGGGGTGAAGAACAACTACACGCTGGTTCTACACAGGCTGCCATATACGGAAGACGCGATACTGGACAGGATTGAGTATGTGGACGAAGCCGCGGCAGGAGAAGTTCTCAACGTTCTGTTTGAGAACGGAAATGCGCCTTACACCAACGTCTCTTATATCTACGAATAAGCAGTCATGCGCACGCTTCCCGCCTTTGTTTGCGGAACATAATAATTGATAGTAATATATACGGGGGTATTTTTTAAAAACAGCGTATAGCATTTAGCGTAGAGCATATAGAAATTAAAAGCAAAAATGAGCAAAAATACCGAGATAGCCGACATCTTTGAGAGAATCGCCGACGCCCTTGAATTTAAGAGCGAGAATGTTTTTAAGATAGCCGCTTACAGAAGGGCCGCGAGGGTGCTAAGGGAATACCACGGAGATATTGACAGGGCGCGGGAACGCGGGACTATCTCCAACATGGAGGGGATAGGGAAGGGAATGGCTGAAAAGATTGAGGAATATCTCCTTACAGGCAGGATAGAAAAATACAGCGAGGTCATTTCCGACATCCCCGAAGGGCTTCTTGAATTGCTCAATATTTCCAACCTCGGACCGAAAACGCTGTATCTGATATACAAGGAACTCGGCGTAAAAAACCTTGAACAGCTTGAAGCCGCCGCCAAAAACGAAAGCATATCCGCACTTCCCGGCATGGGAAGTAAAAAAGCGGCTAATATACGCAAGGGTATATCGCTGTACAAATCGGGAAAATCCAGGACGCCTCTCGGAATTGCTCTGGCGGCCGCCGAGGAGCTCACCGAACCCCTTAAAAAAATAACGGAAAGAGTTTCGACGGCAGGATCTCTTCGCAGAATGAAGGAAACGGTGGGAGACATTGACATCCTCGCTTCCGGTACCGACTGCGAAAAGATAATAGAAGCTTTTGTCTCGCACCCTTCGGTAAAAGATTTCACGGCAAGGGGAGAAACGAAAGTTACGGTTATGATCGAGACGCGAAACATGCAGGCAGATTTGCGCGTCGTTGAAAAAGACTCGTACGGGTCCGCGCTTGTCTATTTTACCGGCTCCAAAGCGCATAACGTGAAAATCCGCGGACTGGCAAAGGACAGGGGACTAAAGGTAAATGAGTACGGCGTGTTCAGGAACGAAGTTAAAATAGCGGGAAAAACAGAGGAAGAGGTTTATAAGGCTCTCGGCATGAAATGGATACCGCCCGAGTTGAGGGAAGACAGGGGCGAGATAGAAGCGTCCCTGAACGGAAAACTGCCTCGCATAATTGAAAACGCCGACATAAAGGGCGATTTCCACGTTCATTCAAATTACTCCGACGGAACAGTGGACATTAAAACCCTTGTGCTTGCCGTTAAAAAAATGGGATATGAATATATCGGGATATGCGACCATTCTAAAACATCGCGC
>CAYOWY010000238.1:0-2573 GCA_964407805.1 uncultured bacterium
TCTTCAGTATCAACAAAATCCACGAAAATCCCTTCTTCCCACATCATCTTGTAGAGTCCCTGGATTGTATGGGCAAGATGTCTTTGCGTGGTTGCACCATCTGTCCGCAGAGGCATTGCCGAGAGGAAGTGGTTCAGATTCTCATTAATCAGGATGGCGGCTTCATTCTTCTGCATGACGCCGTCCTGAAAAAGTTCGGCGTACCGGTTAATCGCCTTCCCTATCTTTCCTGCTTCTTCAGCCCTTTCAGTCGCGCCGCCTTTCAAGTCCATCAGCCCGAATCCGTACGCCTCCTGAAAGAATATCTCCGCCCTGTGGTTCCAGAAGCAGAGGCCGTTTATCCCTGTAGAAAGGGCGGTCAGCACCCATCTTCTGATATCTTCCGGAGCCGGTGTTTTTCCCTTGTACAAAAATGTGCTTGTAGGCCCTCCCTGAAACTCCGCCGCCCAGAATTTCTTGCCTTTGCAGGCGTTTCTTATATAATCAAACTTTTGAGATATTGAAATACGGAGAATTTTTCCCTTAGCCGCTTCTTTATTGTCGTAAAACTCTTTACATTCCTTATCCCATTCGGAAAATCCTGTCCATATCGGATAGCAGGAAGAGCCGAAGATGTCCACCTCTTTTGCGAAACGCCATTCTGCGCCGCCGGCGATAGAGGGAGCGCCCATGTGGCAGAATACGGGCCTTTTATAAGCGTCGTTTTTCCTGAACGCGTCCGCTTTCCATCTTATCCCTCTCGCTAGATGAACATCATAAATAAAATACTGCCAGTCGATGTATGAAGGTACGGCAAAATACAGTCTGGGAGGTTCAACCTCATCCCATTCCCCATAGCCTGTCCTCCATTTTTCATTCAGGTTTTCAAGAGAAGAATATTTTTCTTTCAACCATATTCTGAATTCCTTGAGAGTATTCGGACAAAAGCAAAAACCTGATTTGCCCGGCTGCATCGGCCATAAGCCTACTTCCTGCCATACGTTCCAGACAAGGATATTTCTATATTTCTCCAGCTTTTTTACCAGTCCGGCTATAAACTTCTCTCCGGCTTTTCTTGCTCCCGGGTGGTCCCAGCATGGCCCGGGTTTTCCGTCGCCCGGAAGGAGATACTGCGTAGTGTCGTTATGAACCGTGCCGTCGTTGTAGATATGCCGGCAGTCCGGATACTTCTTCCAGAGCCAGGCAGGCGCCTGCTCCATAGTGACACCGAAATACACAGCTAAATCAAGTTTCCCCGCTTCTTTAATCAGTTCCTCTATCTTTGCCAGGTCAATCTCTCCCTCTTTCTTCTCGTCAATGGCCCACGACTCCTGAATCTTAACCATATTGAAGCCGAGCTTTTTTATAAGTTTCAAATCCTCTTTCAATTGTCCTATGGGCAGAGACGGCTCCCTGTAGATATGCGTCCCGTAGGGAAATATTGTTTTTGTCATTTTCTTCCTTTAAGACCTCCCCGTTTTTCTTCTGTGGGCTTTATGGCCTTCACGGGTGAAAAATTTTCAACGCCAGAACTGGTATCCCGGGCATTCCAAAAACTGCCAGGGAAAATCCTTTATTTTCCCTTCAGGTAATACCCTGGATATAATCGCAAGTGAAAGCATACGCCACCAGGCGGCAAAAGTGCTTCCCTCGTCTTTTGCAGAAAACATCAGCTTACTGCCGTAAAACATATCCGCATCCCTGCGGAATGTAAAGCCTTTATCTGCAGTCCGGTTTTGCAGCACCCATTCAAAAGCCCTTTCAAGGGAGTTTTTTATGTCGGGTCTGCGGTATTCGGTTCTGAAATAAAGCCGCGCCAGCGGGTCAATCGCGTCAATATCCTCACAGCCGGTGGTGTTTTCATGTATGCCGAAGCCGCCCTGCGGCGTCTGCAAATCCAGCATGAAATCTATTATCCGTTCCGGATAATTTATCTTACGGCGGTCGTATTCGTATAGCAGGTAAAAATGGTATGCGCCCTGGTAGGCGGAATTTTTTTCCTCCGGAGTTTCAAAAGACTTTCCCCACATGCCGGTACCCGCGTCCTGGGTTTTGTCCAGCCAGTCAAATATTATCTCCATCGCCTTTCCGGCAGGTTTGATGTGGTGGAAGTCCCTTGCATACTGGAGCAGTTGCCCAAGGTTCAGGACCTCATTGCCGACATATGCCATCCGTCCCATATCCCGTCCGTACAACCAGCTTTTGAGATGCCTTTCGTCATAGAACGGCTTCAACACAGCGAATTCTTTGCCGGCAACGCTCCCGAGGGCGGTCAGCCCCATAATCACGTGGCATGTAAGGTGCCACCAGCCGCACCATTCCATGTGCGGAGGCACGTACCATGAGCCGGGGTGCGCAATTGCCGTGTCCTGAAAAAAACCGTCTTCCGCCTGAAATGACTGGATATAAGCCGCCCATTCCGCCTTCTCCCTTTCTGAAACCGTATCAATGTCATTAAGCAGGTGCCGGGCCAGCGCCGCATAAACGGAGGCATACAAAATCGGCTGTGTCTGGCAGGACGCATACCTGTAACGGCCGTAAGGCCCCTTTTCCCTCATGGATTCCATATAATCCAGAATCTCTTTCCTGAAAAT
>CAYOWY010000239.1:0-2569 GCA_964407805.1 uncultured bacterium
CTTTACCCCGAACTCTCACATGCTAAGCTTTCCAAGTGAGGGGTTTCGATTTATCGCTTTTTTCCGGATCCCTGCCTAATATCCGCAGGTATGTAATAAAAAGTCGCTTCTCACGTTTCACTTAGGTTGTGATGGGATTGCAGTTTAAAACGTATTATAACATTCGGGGAAACAGCGCGTCAAAACCTGTTTTTTCTCCGCTTGAGTTTGTAAGCACGGGATTTATCTTCAGATAGAAAAGAGGAATTTCCCCGGGAAATCTTCCTTCCAGCTTGACATAATCTTTTTCCGTGCAAATGACGTAATCCGGTTTTTCCTTTTCTATGAGGGCGCACATTTCTCCGATATCAAAATCCCTGTATTTAAAATGGTCGGGATATACGGCAGTGCATATTCTCCCGGGTGATAACTTCAGCAGGATATGGAAGAAATTTATCGGGTTTCCTATACCAGCGGCCGCAATAATGCTTTTACCGCGCACAACCGAAGGAGGAAGCTCGCTTGCGGAGTTTTTCAGGCATTTAATCTCATAATCCATGATGAATACGGGTTTCTTGAACCTGCCCAGATAAGAGATAAGTTCTCTCTTACTGTCTGCTCCCGCCATATACGGGTGCGTGAGCACAAAAGCGTCAGCCCGTTTAAGCGAACGCAAGGGTTCTCTCAAAAGTCCGGACGGGATAACCCTGTTGTTGTCAAAAGGATTTGATATGTCCAGCACGAGTATATCGGCATCCTTATGTATGTGCAGGGAATGGAATCCGTCGTCTATCACGGCAGTATCGCCCGGCTTATCCATTTTCAATGCGAGCTTCTTTATTTCAGCAGCTTTCTTTGAGGCGAAAAGAAGTTCCGGGAAATTCTTGCCCATCATCTGTATTTCGTCGGCTGTGCGGGAAGAATGCGAAGCTCCGGATGATAAAACGGCCGTCCTGCGCCCTTTTCCCGCCAGAGTTTTCACTATTGCCGCCACCAGAGGGGTTTTTCCCGTCCCGCCGGAAACGATGTTGCCTACGCTTATTACCGGAAAAGCGAATTTTTCAGGCGTTGTGAAAATCCTTCTTAAGAAAACAGCCGCAAGATAAAACAAAGTGAAAGGAAGCAGGTATGCGGAAAGTATTTCAAAAAACAGCGGGTTTCTGGGGAGGATGAACCTTTTGTAAAAAAAATTAAAAAAGGGTCTGCTCGTTTTCAGAGCCGCTGTTTCCCAAGGGAATTTCAACTTTTCCGAATTCTCCATCGTATCCCGGTACAATTTTTACTCCTCCCTCCCTGACCGTCTGTATGCCTTCAATGATTCTTCGGTCTATTCTGCCCTCCATATCTTCTTCCGGAACCTCAAGAAGAACGGACAGCTCCGTCCCGAGCCGTTCAATAACCTCCATGTACTTGTCCCTTACAAAAACGGAATCAGAGCTTTTTCCGAAAACACCGCCTATTATCTTGTCAAGAGGAACTGTTTTTCTGAATGGCGTGAATTTGTCGGGTTTTTCCCCGTATTTCCTGTCCGAAAGTTCAAAAACTCTGTTCATCACCCCTATCGTGATTTTTCTCCCGCAGGCAGGACACAGTCCGTTGTTTTTTTTCGTTTCCATGGGAGAAAGGCATACATTGCAGTTCCTGTGGCCGTCAAAATGGTATTTCCCCTCCTCGGGAAAGTATTCAACCGTGGAAACGAACTTTCCGCTGTCTTTATCTTTTAATGTTTTTTTCAGTCCCTGAAGGTCGAATTTTTCATTGAATATGTTGGCTTCCCTGCCAATCTTTGCCGCAGAGTGAGCGTCTGAATTTGATATAAATGAAAATCTGTCCAGAGATGAAACCATCCAGTTCATGGCGGGGTCGCTGGACAATCCTGTTTCAAGCGCGAATATTTCGGATGCCATATCACCGAAACATTCATGGATTGAGTCAAAGCCGGAGTTTGAGCCGAAGAGGGAAAAATGAGGCGTCCATATGTGGGCAGGAACCACAAATCCTTTATCATCGGTGTCCTTAACTATCTTTACAAGCTCTCTTGCTTCCATCTGGAGTATGGGCCTGCCGTCGGCATTTATGTCCCCGTAGCGTTCAAGCACCCTGTTCAGTTTCTCGGCTGCGGCAAACGAAGAAAGAAAAAGGATGCTGTGTATCTTCTTAACTTTTCCCTTTTCGTCAAAGATATTGCACGCCTCGCCGGTGAGGACGAAATCAATTCCGCCGTATTCGTAAATGCCGTCTCTGTCCGTTTCCTTCAGGAGGTTTGTCAATTCGTGGAACCACAGAAAGTGGGTTATATCGCCGGTGCCCAGCAGGTTTATTCCCTTGTATTTTGCCCACTGCGCCAGTTCCGGTATCTCCATGCTTTTGCTTGTGGCGCGGCTGTATTTTGAATGGATGTGAAAATCTGCTATGTACATTTATCCCGAACTCTCTTGCCCCGATGTTTTTTTGAGGGGACTCGATTTCTCACTTTTCATCTGCTAAGCCTTCCTGTGAGGGATTTGGATTTAACATTTTTCTACTCTTTTTATCTTCTTGAATTCGTCATAGAGCAATTCGTAAAGCTGTTCAAGGGACTGTGAAATGA
>CAYOWY010000240.1:0-2541 GCA_964407805.1 uncultured bacterium
GACGCGCTAGGTTCAGGACCTAGTGGTGGCAACACCTTTGGGGTTCGACTCCCCACTTCGGCACTAATTTTTCTTTTTTCCCTCTACCCGTCGGGGAGAGGGAAGCAGGGTGAGGGGGAATTTCACACCATGATAAAAAACTTCAAATTTTTATGCAACCCGCAGGTGATATACGGAGAGAATTCAGTATCCAAACTGCCTGAAACGATTAAATCCCTCGGTGGCAAAAACCTTTTGCTTGTTGCGGACAAAAACTTCGCGGCAACCGGAGTTTTCGCCGGAATAAAAAAACAACTGAAGGAACAGGGGATAACTTTTTCCGTTTTTGACGGGATTGCGGGAGAGCCTTCAACCGAAACCGGAGACGATTGCGCGGCTCTGGGGATAAAAAACGGTTGTGACATTGTTTGCGGCATAGGCGGAGGCAGCGCCCTTGATACGGCGAAGGCCGCCGCTGTTTTGATAACAAACAAAGGTAGCGTACGGGATTACCAGGGACTTGACAAGGTACCCGGTCCAGGCCTTCCAAAAATAATGATTCCCACCACATCCGGAACGGGAAGCGAGGTTACGTTTACCGCTGTTTTCATAAGAAAAGACGAGAAAAAGAAGGGCGGCATCAACAGCAGGTTCCTATATCCCGATGCGGCGATACTTGACCCTTTGCTGACTCTTACCGTTCCTCCCGCGGTAACCGCTTCAACGGGGCTTGATGCGCTGTGCCACGCGATAGAAAGCTTCATATCGAAAAAGGCCAGTTTTATCACCGAACCGGTCTCCTTAAGCGCCATAAAACTCATATGGAAGAGTCTGCCTGTTGCCTATGAAAAGGGGGATGATATTGAAGCGAGAGCCGAAATGCTCTACGGCAGTTTTCTCGCCGGCGTCGGGCTTGCCAATGCCGGGGTAACCGCTGTCCACTCAATATCCTATCCGCTCGGCGGGGTTTACGGCGTGGCCCATGGCGTCGGCAACGGGCTTCTTCTGCCGTACGTCCTTGAATTTGACATGCCTGAATCCGCGTCCAAAATCGCGCGCATTGCCGAAGAAGTGAAGATAGCCGGCGGCGATGATATTGAGAAAGCCGGAAGGTTTATAGCGGAGCTCAAAGGGCTTGTGGGAAAATTCAGAATGCCGGGATTAAAAGACCTCGGGATTTCCCCGGACAACTTTGCTTCTCTCGCGGAAGATGCCATGAAAATAGCCGTTCCCATTGAGAACAATCCCAAGCCTGTAACAGTCAAAGATATAATAGGAATTTACAAAAACGCCTATTGATATGAAACGCCGTAGAATATATCTGCCTGTGATACTTTCATTTATCATAATTACGGGTGTCGTATGTTACTCTTTAGGTCAGTTATCCTCCCGCACAAAGCTCATCCCGTACAGCAAGTGGCCTCAAGTACAGTTCAAAGACGTCAGGATTCTCATCGCTTCCGAGCCGAAGTATTCCCACCAGGGTTTTGCGGGCGCGCAAGAGAAGGATTTTGAGAAGACGATGATACTTTTCACGGGGATAACCGGCGGGACTATTTTTACCAACGTTGACCAGGGCTACGGTCCTGTGATAAAAGACCTCAAGATAGTTTTTCTTGATGCGCAGATGAACGTGCTCAAAGAGGATATTCTTGTGAAAGAAACCGGGAATTCCGTGGCCCCAATCGGCACGGCTTTTGTAATTGAAGGCTCCCTGCCTTAAAACACTCCGCCGGAAAATATCTGATTAAATCGCAAGGGTTGAGATAAAACGGGAAAGCGCTTTATTGCCACTTTAATGAGTAATTGCGTTTTTTCTTGCTGCGGGGCAGAAGTTGTGTTTTGTAATGCCTCCCGCCGGGCCTTTCACTTTTTGTGCGCCGGTCAAAGTTCTCCGCCTGAATCTCCGGATGCCTGATGACAGGCAGCTGCATTCTTATCAGATTTTCAATATTTTTTACATCCCTGCTCTGGTCGGGCGTGGCAAAGGATATGGCTTTCCCTTTTTTCCCCGCCCGGCCCGTGCGGCCGATCCTGTGCACGTAATTTTCTATGTCGTCGGGAAGGTCATAGTTAATAACAATCTCTATCTGTTTTACATCAATGCCTCTTGCGGCAACATCCGTTGCCACAAGGATGCGGTAGCGGCCGGATTTGAACCCGTCCAGCGCTGCACGCCTCTGCCCCAGCGACTTGTCGGAATGGATATCCGTCGCTCTGTGCCCCATTTTGCAGAGCGCTTTGGCAAGTTTACTGGCATTATGCTTGGTACGGATGAACAACAGCACCGAGCCGTGCTGTTCTGAAAGAACCTTGCCTAAAAGTTGTATTTTTGTTTCGCGTTTTACAATATAAAGTTCCTGCGTAATCCCTTCCGCCGTCGTGCCCGGCGGAGCAATTTCCACGTGGACGGGGAGCCGCATATGTCTGTTTATCATCTGCATTATTTCTATCGGCATTGTTGCCGAAAAAAGCATGGTCTGGCGTTCCTTTGTAATATTTTTCAGTATTTCCTCAACCTGCGGCTTGAATCCCATATCCAGCATACGATCGGCTTCGTCA
>CAYOWY010000241.1:0-2527 GCA_964407805.1 uncultured bacterium
ACAACGCCGGTCTTTGCCATGGCCTTGAAAGGAATACCTGCTTTCTTGAGAACGTCCTTTACCTTTGCGGAGGTTTTGTATTCTTCAAACCCCAGTTCCGGATACTTGTGGAATTGCCTTCTCCACGCTACGACGTCATCGGCAACGTCAGATACTTCTTTCTCCACATCTTCAAGCAATTTTTTTCTTCCCATTGTCTTTCCTCCTGCGGCAATCCAGCCTGAAGACATCCGCCCTTCCGCCTTCCATGACAATATTCATTCCATGCGGGCCTGCCTCGGGACAGTTTTCCATTGTGAGCGACCTGGCATTGCAGACGTCTTCAAGAATTACGGTAACTTCTGTCCTTGCAGTGGAAAAATTTGCTGCCAGGAGATACCATTGCGCGTCCGCGCCTTTTACCATGATTGCCCTGACATCGCGGGAACCTTTCACTGCAGGCGCATACGCCTCTCTTTCAGCCTGTAAAGCCGTATCACCGGATGATTGTCCGGCAACGATGACGCATCCTATATCCAGCAGTACTGCCCCCCGATTTACCGACAGTACACCTTTCTTGTAAGGGTAACATATCTCGTCAACCCACAGTCCCGCCTCTATTACCCTGCCCTCATACTGGCTAAGCATCAGGCCTGCCTGCCGCATGCCCGGACGATAGACCGTAAAATGGTTGGAACCGTAAACGCCTATAATGCCCAGGCAGTTATCCACGTTCATCCATACGGAATTGATGTCGACCGCTTCCTCTTTTCCCCTGCAGCCTTTTGACTCATAACAACCTTTTTCCCAATAGTAACTTCGTATGCCGTCATTGAATATGTCATTGGGGACGTTATATAAAAATCCCTTTATTTCTTTCAGATATAGACGTTCGGAAGCAACGCACTTCTGCATTACAAGAACGGTGGCATCATCCGGCAAAGCGGCGAAAACTATATTGTGCCTGCTCGGTATTCCGTCTTTTTGACCTTCCATGAAACCGCCCGAATTTACTTCGGTTTGTCCGGAAGTAATAAAACCGCCTTTGAACAAATTCTCCCTGTGTTCCATGATTTTATGATAATTATCCCTGCCCAGTCCTGTAAGCATTCCTGCACAATTGTATCTCCACTCCGCCATGTCGCTCCTGTCGGCAGGAACGCACAAACCCTGCGGAAATTGTGCCGCCACCCAGCAGAAAGACGCCATCCTGTTCCTGCCTTTATGCAGAACCGCCCCGTGATATTCATCACGCCAGAATTGCTTAACGGCTTTAACAGGGCCCTTGCCTGCAGACGGAATCCTGAGATTTTTCCGCCAGTATGCTCCCATTGAAAGGACCGCCGCCCTGTCTGATTCAATACGGGTATAGTATAACGGTGAAACATCTTCAATGCTCTTGCACCGTTCAGAAAGAAAAGAACCGTCCCCGTTGGCGGACAATTCTTTTCGGATGATATCCAGCCAGTTTTTTTCAAATTTTGCACAATCATTATCCCCGAAAAGGTCGTATATCATGAGCCATGCAGGAATAGCATAATCCTGGCAGTTACAGTAGCGAATTCTCGTGTCTCCGCCTATCCTGCAAAGCCTGCCGTCCGGGAAAGTACAAGTTTTCACGAGATTCCAGAGAGATTCAACATGGCGGTATATGAATTCCGGTGCCGGCAGCCCTGCAAGCCGGTATGAAAAATGCAGCATTGCAAGGTTTGAAAGGCATACCACCATATAACCGACGTTAAGATAGCCATGGTGGTTCAGAGCGAACGATTCAAAAAAGTTGGGGCCTATAAACCATTCTGCCACTGGTTTTCCGTCAATAATCTCTTCGCAGTTTTCATCCGAAGGAATGGAAAGTCCGTTAACAATAAATGCGGTCGCCTTCCGAAGATATTCACCCGCCCTCTCAGATTCGGGATACATCATTGCCGTTCTGAGCAGATGGGCTCCGTTCCAGATATTGCTTTCAGGATGGTTGTTCTCAAGTTTGCCTGCCTTAATGATTCCCTTTTCTTCAGGATGGTGACGGTAGTACTTATCAAGCAGCCAGTCGCTTTCGGAAATCATTACTTTCTTCAACAGCAGATTGTCGGAATCCGTAAGATGCTTTTTTATCGCGTCAACGCTGTGCATCATACGTTCCAGACCCAGAGAGCTTATCCATGTATGTCCCCATTTCGTCCCATCAAGGCACGCATAATTTCCTTCAATATGCGACTCAAGGGAAAAACGCAGCATTTTAAGTGAAATCTCCAGCAGTTCTTCAGCACCCATACATTTATTACCGAAATCGGGGAAGGAGGACAGTACAGCAAGAGCAGCAAATGCTTTCTGGTGTGTCTGAACTCCCCAACTGTTATATCCGGTACCGTAACAAGCAAGGTCCGGCCTGTCAGGCGGGACGTAAAGGTGTTTTTGCGCCGAACGCGGCCACTCCTCAAGCAAATTCAGGTAATTTTTACAGGAAAACATTTTCATTATTGGATTTTTTCAAGGCCGCCCATATAGCTCCTCAAAACTTCCGGTATGAGTATGGAGCCGTCAGCCT